>JADJJE010000028.1 GCA_016706685.1 Sandaracinaceae bacterium
CCCCGGCTCCTAGCGCGCGGGCCAGCGGGAGGTCGCTGTTGATCACCAGCGGCGCACCGGTGCGAGCCAAGCGCTCGGCGGCCTCCCGGCGCGCGGCGGGCGCCCAGCTCTTGAGGCGCACCTGCACCAGAACCTCCGCCGGGTCCACACCTGCCAGCGCCCAGAGCAGGGGCGTGACCGGGTCCGCGAGATCCGCGTCGGTGATGAGCATGACCCGCGGCAGGGCCCGCATGGAGAGCGGACCGCGCGCTCCCGCTTCAGCCACTCGTGGGCGCGCCGTTGGCCTCCGCCGAGCGGGTCTCGCCCGAAGCGGGTGCCTGGCTGCTGCCTTCGCCGCCGGCCTCGCCAGCCGTCTCAGCCTCGGGCGCAGGCTCGCGCCCCGCCAGGATGTCCGTGGCGATGGCGGCTTCCCGTGAGCTCGGGTAGCGGTCCACGATGGTCTCGAGCGTGGTGCGGCGCGCCGCCTCGTTGCCCTCGGCCTGGAACCGCTCGCTCAGCTCGAAGAGCGCCTCGGACGGGCTGTCCTGCATGCGCCGCTCCGGATCGGGGTCCGCGGCACACTGGAAGGGCGCGCTCCCCATGACGAGCGCAAACAGAGAGGCGATCAGCAGTTTCACGGTAGATCCAGGTTTCGAGCGGGCGCGTGGCTACGCGCTCAATGGTCCGAGCCAATGACGCCCTCGAGGGGGCTCGAGGCGGTGGCGTAGAGTTTCCTCGGAATCCGGCCAGAAAGGAAGGCCTCTCTGCCGGCCTCCACGGCTTTGCGCATGGCCGACGCCATGAGCACCGGGTTCTTGGCCCCCGCGATGGCCGAATTCATGAGCACGCCGTCGATGCCCAGCTCCATGGCCAGGGCCGCGTCCGATGCCGTGCCCACCCCAGCGTCCACGATCACCGGCACGCCTGCGTGCTTCACGATGATCTCGATGTTGTACGGGTTGCGGATGCCGAGGCCGCTGCCGATGGGCGCCGCGAGCGGCATGACCGCTGCGCAGCCCATGTCTTCGAGGCGCCGCGCCGAGACGGGGTCGTCGTTGAAGTAGGGCAGCACCGTGAAGCCCTCCTTCACCAGGATGGCAGCCGCCTCGAGCGTGGCCGGCACGTCGGGGAAGAGCGTGCGCTCGTCACCGATGACCTCGAGCTTCACCAGCGGGGTGTCCAGCATCTCGCGGGCGAGGCGCGCCGTGCGGACGGCGTCTTCGGCCGTGTAGCAGCCCGCCGTGTTGGGCAAGATGGTGTAGCCGCCCTCTTTCAGAAGCTGGAACACGCTGCCCTCGCCGCGCACCCTGAGGTCCACGCGCCGCACGGCCACGGTGACCACTTCGCACTGCGAAGCGGCCATGGCGGCGCGCGCCGTCTCGTGGTCGGGATACTTGCCCGTGCCGGTCAGGAGGCGCGAGCGGAAGGTGAAGCTGCCGAGGCGGAGGAGATCGTCTTCTTGCGTGTTGCTCATGGGGAGTTCCTTCAGCCGCCGCCCACGAAGTGCACCACCTCGAGCGTGTCGCCTTCGTTCAGGGTGGCGATCGCGTGCTGTGCGCGCGGGATGATCTCTCGGTTGCGCTCCACGGCCACCAGGGTGTCGCCGAGACCCAGCGCCTCCAGCAGGGCGCGCACGGTGCTGCCGGGGGCCAGCTCGCGCGCCTCGCCGTTCACGGTGACCTTCATCATCATCGTCATGGGGCGCTCATGGTAGACCGTGCGCCCGCAGCGCGCACGCAGTGAGAGAACGTCATGCCCCGCCGTCCCGTCCCCCCGCCCCCGCTCCCCCTCGACCCGTCGCTCACGCGGCAGATCCTGCTGGGCGACAACCTCGCCGTGCTCCCCACGCTGCCTCGTGGGGTGGCGCGCCTCGCGTACATCGACCCGCCCTTCAACACGGGCAAGCGGCAGGCGCACACCACCGTGAAGGCCGTGCAGGACGACGAGGGCAACGCGGGCTTCGCGGGGCGCCGCTACCGCCTCGCCGCCACGCGTGAGAAGCGCGTCTACGAGGACGCCTTCGACGACTACCTCGGGTTCCTGATGCCGCGCATCGAGGCCGCGCTCCCTTGCCTCACGCCGGACGCGTCGCTGTTCGTGCACCTCGACTACCGCGAGGCCCACTACGTGAAGGTGGCGCTCGACCAGCTGCTGGGGCGCGACGCCTTCATGAACGAGATCATCTGGGCCTACGACTACGGCGGGCGCAGCAAGTCTCGCTGGAGCGCCAAGCACGACACCATCCTCTGGTACGCGCTCGACCCGGCAAACTACGTCTTCGACTTCGAGGCCATGGACCGCATCCCCTACATGGCACCTGGGCTGGTGGGGCCCGAGAAGGCCGCGCGCGGCAAGACCCCGACCGACGTGTGGTGGCACACCATCGTCCCGCCGGGAGGCAAGGAGCGCACGGGCTACCCCACGCAGAAGCCGCTCGGCGTGCTCGAGCGCTTCATCAAGGTGCACAGCGCGCCGGGCGATGTGGTGCTCGACTTCTTCGCCGGCAGCGGCACCACCGGCGAGGCGGCGGCGCGGAACGGGCGGGGCTATGTGCTCATCGACCAGAACCCCGAGGCCGTGGCCGTCATGGAGCAGCGCTTGGGGCCCGCGCGCTAGCTCGCGCTAGCGAACGACCATCTGCATCTGCGGGGCGCGATCGCCGCGCACCACGGCCACGACGCGGGGCTTCGGGTCGAGCGCGAGGACGGCGCTGGTCAGCACGGTGGTGTAGTGCTCGAGCCCCGCTTCCATGTCGCGCACGCTGTGCCGGATGGCGGCGACGGGCTCCGCACAGTCGTCGTCGCAGGCCACGATGATGCAGGTGCTGCCGGCGCTCCAGCAGTCGGTCGCGAGCTGCTGCACGCTGCGCTGCGCGGCGCCCCACACGAGCGTGTCGGGGGAGCCCGGCACCGCGCGGCCGAACACGAGGTTGGGGGCGCACGCCGCGCCGAAGCCGGTGTCCACGAAGCGCTGCCAGCGCTCGGGCTCGGCGCCGAGGTCGATGCGGGCCGGACAGGCCACCGTGAGCGCCACGGGCCGCGCGCCGCCTGGGGCGTACTCGTCCGCCTCAGCCTCCGCGTCGTCGCCTTCGTCCACGCCGTCGAGGGGCACGTCCATGACCTCGAGGCCCACTTCGACGCTCCCTTCCACCACGGCCTCGAGCACGTCGTTGGGCTCCGTGGTGGACGCGTGTGGCAGGTCGTCGGCCCAGCGCCCCGCAGCCAGCGGGTCCATGCCCGGCGCAAAGCCTGCGCCGCCAGGGAGCTCGTCCGCCGAACGCCCAGCGAAGCCCGTGCCGCCAGGGAGCTCGTCGGCCGAGCGCCCGAACTGCCCGCCCGCCCCGGCGACTTCGTCCGCGCTGCGTCCCAGGCGCACGCCAGCACGCCCACAGTCGTCCATCACCCGCACACCACCGAGCGCCAGCATGGCCAGCACGCCGGCGATGGGGCCCAGATGGGACTTCGGTGGCGTGGACTCCATGCGCCGAGGCTAGCGCGGGGCCGTGGTCATGTCTTCCATCACGGGCATGCCCACCGGCGTGATGGTGCAGTCGCCCGGACCGCGAACGGTCACGTCCGCGACGCGCCACATGAAGCCCGTGGCGGCCAGCAGCGAGGGCCCGAACTCGGCCACCGGGACCGTGACGGTCCCGCCGCAGTAGATGCGGACGCTCACGTTGCCGCGACCGCGGAAGGCGTCGATGGCCACGCGGTAGGTGCCCGGCACGGGCTCCTGGATGTTGATGTTCTCGGGCCCGAAGCCGTTCACGTCGTCGAGGTCGAGGCGCGGGTTGTCCTCGGTGCCGGGGCCGCCCCACGGCAGGGAGCTGCGGCAGTTGGCGTAGTGGCAGTCGAGCGGCGTGAACCAGCGCGTGCCCGCCGGGTCCATCACGTGCACGTCCATGTCGGTGCCGGCCGTGTCCCAGAAGACCTCCACGCGCAGGCCCTCGTCGGACACCGCGCGCACCAGCACGTCACAGCCGGCGGTGAAGCCGTTGCCGTCTTCCACGTCGAGCCGCAGCGGATACTCGCCCACGATGTCGGGGGTGATCTGTGTGCCGAGCTGGTTGCTAGGGCTCGGCCCGCCGGCGGTGGAGCCATCCGGGTACGCGCCCTGCGTCCACGAGATGGTGGTCAGCGGCGCGTCCGAGGCCACCAGGGTGGCCGTCACCACGGCCGGCCGCAGCGGTCGCACGGTCACCACCGCCGGGCACGTCAGCACGGGCGCCGACGGGGCGGCCTCCACGGTCACCTGGCACGTGCCAGAGAGCCCGTCGTCGTCGATGGCTTCGAACTCGAGCACGTAGGGGCCCACGCGATCCGGCGTGAACGTGACCGACAGCCCAGGGTAGGGGCCTGGGGCCACGGTGCTGCTCATGGGTGTGCTCAGCACCTGCCATGCGGTGCGGACCACGCGCCCGTCATCCGTGGCCGTGGCGTTCAGCGTCACGGGGCTGCGGGTCTCCGCCGCCACCGGGCTCGCGGGGCAGGTCACGCGCGGTCCGGCCGTCATCAGCACGTCCACGGTGCACGAGGCGCTCGCCCCGTCGGCGTCGGCCACCGTGAGGGTGAGCGTGTGGGGCCCTACCGTGTCGGAGAGCAGGCTGGTGGCCAGCGCGTTGGCCGGCGAGAGGCTGGTCACGGCGCCGGCCGGCCGCTGCGTCACGCTCCACATCACGCTCGCGATGCCCTCGTCGTCCGTGGCGCTGCCGGTGAGCATCAGCGGACGGTCGATGATGCCTCGCGTGGCCTCCGGGCACACGACCATCGGGGGCGCGTTCGCCACGTCCACGAGCACGTCGCAGCTGCTGGTGAGCCCGTCGTCGTCGGTGGCGCTGTAGCGCAGGACGTACTCGCCCTGGCGTGGCGGCAGGATGGTGGTGCCGTTCCCGTTCGCCGGCATGGGGCTCACGTTCGCCATCGGCGGCTGCGACACCACGGACCAGCCGCGCGTCACCACGCTGCGCTCGTCGATGGCGGCCGCCGTGAGCGTCACCGGCTGCTGCGAGATGCCCTGCACCGGGCTGTCCGGGCAGGTCACGGTGGGCGGCGTCATCACGCGCACGTCCAGCGTGCAGGTCCCGCGCGCGCCGTCCGTGTCGGTGGCCGTGAACGTCAGACGGTGGACGCCCGACGCGTTGGACGTGAACTCCGCCACCCCGGCGTCGCCGTTCACCAGCTGCACCTGTGCCCCCATCGGCGCGCTGGTCAGGCTCCACGCGAGCGTCGAGAGCCCGTCGTCGTCGGTGGCCGTGCCGGTCACCATGAGCGGCGTGTTCACCCGCACCGTCAGCGGGCTCATGGGGCACTGCGCCACGGGCGGGACGGGCTGCGCGTTGATCACCAGCGTGCAGCTGAGCAGCTCGCCGGTGGGGCTCGTGACCTCGTAGCGCACGCTATAGCGCCCGGTCTCCGCGGGCAGCAGCGTGGCCAGCAGCCCTTCTGGGGGCGTCAGCTCCGGCGGCACGATGCTGGTGCTCTCCACCACGCTCCAGCCGCCGATCACGTCTTCGAGCCCCTCGCCGTGCTGCGCTTCGAGCTGCACCGGGCGGCGCGGTGCCACCACCAGCATGTCCGCGCGGCAGCGGATGGTCCCGGGCAAGACCACGTCCATGTCCGGCGTGCCCAGGTCCTCCGGCCCGCCGTCCGGCGGCACGTCGCCGTCCAGCGAGATGGACTGGTCCTGCAGGCCCCCGTCCGAGCGCGACTCGTCGGGGTCGGGCGAGAGCCCCGTGCGCCCACCGCAGCCTGTTTGGGCCGTGGCGAGCAGGGCGAAGGTCAGGCAGGCCAGCGAGGCGCGGGCCGAGGAGGGCGACGACGTGGTGCGGAGCGGGCGCATAGAGAGCCAATCAGGCTATCAGGCGCGGGCAGGCCGCGGCCACTTCCGGCGAAGTCACTGAACGTGCGCTCAACCCGCGCTCGCTTTCGCGCCCGTTCGCCGCTGGTGCCAGCGCAGCCCGAGCACCAGCACCACCGACACCGCCAGCATGGCGCCCAGCACCGGCCACGCGCCCGGGCGGATGCCGCCGTTCAGGTCGAACATCTCGGAGCCCATGTAGCTCATGAGGAACAGCGGCGGCGCGTAGCCCAGCAGCGAGCCCCAGAAGTGCGTGCTGAAGCGCACCTTGGAGATGCCCAGGAACGCGTGCAGCGCCTGTGGCATCCACAGCACCATGCGCAGGAAGAACACCGTGCGGAACGCGTTTCGGGCGAGCGCCTCGTCGTACTTGCGCAGGTTCGCGGGGATGCGGGCCGAGACCCAGTCTCGCGCGACGAAGCGCGCGAAGGAGAAGCCGATCACGCTGGCCGCCATGGTGCCGGTCATGGACAGCGCGAAGGCGGTCTTCCAAGGCCAGATCAGCGGTGCCGCGATGACGAACACCGTCCCGGGCGCGCCGAAGGGCTGCAGCAGCGCGAAGGCGACCACGAACACCACGTAGCCGGCCACCCCCATGGTGGCGATGTCGCGCGCCAGCTCGGCGGGGTTCGAGAGCTCGGCGAACACGCCTGCGCGGTAGGCTACGGCGATGCCCACGGCGGCGAGCAGGACGAGGCTGGTGCGCACGACCGTGAGCGTGCGCCTCGGCGGCAGGGGTCCATCCTCGAGCGCTTCGGACGATTCGGGCATCGGGAGTCCTTCGTCGCACGAATTCGCGCGGCGTTGCAGCCCCATTTCGTCGGGCGCTAGCGCAGGTACACCCGGCGCTCGCCGGGACGCACGTCCACGTGGAAGTGGTCCGCGTGCCCGGGGTAGTTGGGGGTGAGCAGGGTGGAGAGGCCGGCGTCCACGTCCCGCGCGAGATCGCAGGCGATGGACAGGAGCGCGACCTGATCGCGGCGCCGTGCCGAGTCCTGCGCCAGCGGCGGGAGCGCCCCGCACGTCTCGCGTCCCGCTTGCACCGGGAAGTTGCCGAGGATGGGCAGCACGCGCCCGTCCGCGAAGTGCAGGCGCTGGATGTCGAGCGCCAGCCCCATGGCGTGATAGCTCACGTCCGGGTCCTTCCGGTAGGCGCTGTTCACCACCACCTCGGTCACCCCGTGGCGCTCGAACACGGCGGCGATGGCAGGCAGCCGCTCCGCCAGCGCGCAGGCCACGATGAACGGCGCGTCCTCGCTGGTCTTGTCGAAGCGCACGCGGCCGTAGAGCGGCCGGAGCTCCACCAGCTGCGGTGCAGGCGTGGGGGCGTGCCGGATGTGGCGCACGAAGTCCGCGCGCTGGGCCACGCTCTCGGCGCAGCCCGTGTGGAGGGTCAGCGGCGCCGACGGCCGCCCGAACCACTCGGCGAAGGGGGCGACACGCAGCTCGGGACGCCCCGTGCGCCAGCGCTCGAACGGGGCGAAGTCCTGCTCGAGGGACGCCGCCCCCCGGCCCTCCGGGCTGCCGAGCCAGGTGAGCGCCGCACAGACGCACAGCAAGATGAGGTGCCCACGCACGGATCGGAGTACGGAAACCGCGCCGCGCGTATTCCCTCAGTTCCCGGAGGCCGGCTCGAAGACCACCTCGAACATGGCCGGCCACTGCTTGCCCGTGATGAGGAAGTGCTGCGTCTCGGGCAAGTACGCGATGCCGTTCAGCACGTCGGCGCCGAGCGAGTCCTCCCGCGTCAGCAGGCCGCGCGCGTTGACCACCGCGGTGACGTGGCCCGTCTCCGGGTCGATGCGCACCAGCTCGTCGGTCTGCCAGACGTTGGCGTAGACCACGCCATCCACGCACTCGAGCTCGTTGAGCATGCGTTGGGCCCGGCCCTCACGCGTGACGCGCACGCTGCCGGTGGGCGCGAAGCTCTCGGGGTCGCGGAAGGTCAGCGTGGCCGAGCCGTCGCTCATGATCAGGCGGTTGTCCTGGGTGTCGAGGCACAGGCCCCAGCCCTCGCCCGTGTACGCCAGCTGGCGGCGCGGCTCGAACGTGGCGAGGTCGTACTCGAAGGCCACGCCGTCCTGCCAGGTGAGCTGGATGAGCCGGTCGTCCACGATGGTGAGGCCCTCGGCGAAGTACTGCGCGTCCACCTCGCGCCGGCGCGTGACCACGCCACTGTCCAGCACCACCTCGCGCAGCGACGAGCGGCCGTTGAGCCCGGTGCTCTCGAACACGCGGCCGTCAGGGTGCACCTCGAGGCCCTGGGTGAACGCCTCGGGGTCATGGGGGAGCCTTCGCAACACGCGCACGCGCAGCTGCTCCGGGGCCGGGATGGTGCTGTCGCGCGGCGTGGGCGGGGTGGTGACCTCTTCCGGCGGCGAAACATGGACCACGTGGCCCTGCGCCACGGCTTCGCCCTCTTCGGTGCGGATGCGCCAGGCCAGCACCAGGAGCACCAGCAGGATGGCACCGGCGGCGAGCCACACGACGCCCTTGGGCGAGGGGCTCGTGGGGGGTGCGGGAGGCGCAGGCGTGGGTGGCGGCGGGGTGCTCACGGCCGGGAGAATAGCAGCGTGGCGCGCTCCGGCTCGTGGTATCCCAGCGCGCATGGGACGACATGCCGACGCCGTGAAGCTCTCCATCGCCGCCTCCAGCGTGAGGCAGTGGTACGGGTCCATGGTGCTGGGGCGCCTGCGTGTGCCGCCCGGCGCGCTCACGCTGTTCGACGCCGAGGGTGACCCCGAGTGCCGGTTGGTGCGTGAAGCGCTCACCGAACTGGACGTGGATCTGCGCATCGTGCCCGTGCCCGAGGGCGGGGCGCGCCATCGCGCGGCGCTCACCGCGCTGGGTGGCAACGGCGCGCGCGTGCCGCTGCTGGAAGACCGGGCCGCCTCCGTGGTGGTGGCCGGCAAGGACGGCATCCTGCGGCACCTCTTCGCCACCTACCGGCCTGTGGAGCCGGGCGTCCCGCTGCGCTACCGGCTCGGGTCCACCACGTCCAAGCTGGCCACGCGCATCCGGAGGGGGCGCGGCTTGCGGGCCACGCCGTCGCGTGCGGCAGAGCAAGACCTCGAGCTCTACAGCTTCGAGTCCAGCCCCTTCAGCCGGCTGGTGCGCGAGCGCCTCACCGAGCTCGAGCTCGCCTACTCCCTGCGGAACCTGGGCAAGGAGCAGCGCGCCGACATCGGGCCCGCGGGCAAGACGCTCACGTTCGGCAAGCCCTACGCGCCCGTGCCCGGTGGCAAGCGTGAGCAGCTCATGGCGCGCGGCGGGCAGATCCAGGTGCCGTACCTGCTCGACCCCAACACCGGCGCCGCGCTCTACGAGTCGCGTGCCATCCTCGAGTACCTGGACCGCACCTACGCGTTGTGAGCGGTGTATCGTTGGGCCATGACCCGCGTCATCGACCCCACCCCCGAGAGCTTCCGGGCGCTCAGCCGCACCGTGCCAGCCGGCGTGCCCATCGTCATGCTCAACCTGCTGCGCTTCCGCCCGGAGGCAGCGTACCCGCCGGGCAGCCCCCACGCGCCGTGCACCGGTCGCGAAGCCTATGCGCGCTACACGGCCCACGCCCTCGGAGCGGTGGCCGCAGCCGGGGCTGAGGTGGTCTTCCACGGAAGCGCGCTTGCGCACCCCATCGCGCCTCCCGACGAGCAGTGGGACGAGATCCTCCTCGTGGCGTACCCGAGCGTGGGTGCGTTCCTGCAGATGGTGATGGCGCCGGACTACCAGGCGCAGTCCGTGCACCGCACGGCGGCTCTCGAAGACGCGCGCCTGGTGTGCACGCAGCGCGGTGGCTGACGAGGCCGCTCGAGCCCCGCGCAAGCGGTCATGGGCCCGTTCAGGGTGTATCCTGAAGGTCCCCCTGTCTCCTCGACAGCGCTCATGACCCCGTTCCGCAAGCTCCCTCTCGTGCTCTCGCTGTCGTCACTCATGGCGGTGTCGAGCTGCTCCTCCTCACCGGGCCAGCCGCTCGGCGGCCCCGCACCACGGGCCTACGACCGCGCGCCGGAGCCGCCCGCCATCCTGCGCGACGTGGCCATGGTCAACGACGACAACGAGTGGAACGCTCCGTTCGTCCCGGGGCTGCGCACCACCATGGACGGGCGCGTGGCGCTGCGCGTGCAAGGCGGGCCGTCCACGCTGTCGTTCTCGTTGTTCGTGCCCGAGGGCGTGGCGGAGCCCATCCTCACCGGCCCAGCGGGCGCCCAGCTCTTGGCGGACGTCACACCTTTCCAGGTGGTGCTGCCGCCCGCGGCCGAGCCCAACCTGCTGCGCGTGGGCCACCACACCATCTGCGACCCCACGCAGGAGTTCGCCGTCGAGGGTGAGCGCCCCAACCCGTACGCGTGCGGCACCAACCTGGCCAACGACTGCTACGACATCACGGTCATCAGCTCCATCTCCGAGTCGTTCCGCGCGGTGCAGATGTGGGGAACGCCCGTCACGGTGGAGGTGGCCTCGCCCAAGACCGTGGACGCCAACATCGTGCGCGTGGAGCTGGGCACGTCGGTGCCCGGGGCCGAAATCCCGCTCTCGCCCGAGCTGGCCGAGGTGGCCGTCACCATCGATGGCCGCCTGCTGACCGGCCGCCTGGGCGGCGCTGCGCGCTACTGGACCAACCCGAACACGGGCGAGGAGATCGTGCGCTCCTACGATCTGATGTACTCGGTGCTCCCAGATGAGGCGGAGCCGTGTGACATCACGGCGTGGACGAACTTCCACCCTATCAGCCACGCGCCCTTCGACCCGAACATGAGGGTCTACGGGCTCGCGGCCTACCCGTTCCGTGACAGCGAGGGGCGGCTGGTGGGCGACGGCGAGGACATGGGCGGCAGCTACCCGTGGGTGGACCGCGAGGGCTCGAACGTGTTCATGACGGGCGTGCCCGGCTTCATCACAGAGCAGTCGCACGAAGACTATCCGCGCCGCTGTGTGGTGGACGGTTGCGAGCAGTACGACTACGCGATGGACTTCGACCGCGGCTTCTTGGTGGCGGGCTTGTGGACGCACGGCAAGCTCGTGCACCTCGACTCGCGCATCAACAACGTGGACTGGTCCGTGGGGATGCGCCCCGACACCCACTACCTGGTGGACCTCTACCGTGATCCCTCGGGCGACCCCGTCTCCGTGCGCTTCGGCTCCGGGCGTGGCTATGGCTCCGGCGCGCCTGGGCACCCGGCCAACGAGAACATCCTCGACTCGCTGCAGCACCTACTGAACCACGTGCCGGCGCTGCGCCCCATCACGCCGCGCGACGTGGTGTGGATCATGAACACGGGCGTGGCCACGGACGAGGTGGTGTTCGACGACTTCCTCGACCCGCGCGCCTACATCGTGTCCAGTATGCAGGCGTCGGTCACGCAGCTGCTGGACTACCAGGGGCGCTCCACGGGCGTGCCCGTGCACTGGAACGGCCAGCACCGCACCATCGGCATCAACCTGGGCGTGAGCAACCAGCGGCAGTACCGGTTGGACCACACGGTGGACGAGGACGTGCACATCCAGAATGCGGCCACCAGCCTGGGGTTCGCCGTGCCGAGCTTCGGCCTGGTCGAGGCGGGCACCGGACGAACCGAGCCGGTGGCCCTGGGTGGGTTCTACGGGCGTGGCTTCTGGCTCGATGGCGACAACCGCATCGTCTACACCGCGCCGGCCCAAGAGACGCCCATCGAGGGCGACTGGTACGTGGGCCTCTTCATCGACCCGCGCACCACCGAGGGCGCGACGCGCGCGCTCATCACCTTCCCCGATGGCACCGCGGTGCGCCTGGTGGACCGGCAGATGGTCCAGTACGTGCTCAACGAGCGCGTGTTGCACGAGGTGGCGCTGCCGCCGAGCGAGTCGGGCTGGGTGCACCTCGGCTGGCACGTGCGGCGTGAGCATCGCGAGCTGACGCTCCTGGTGAATGGCTTCCCGCTCGACCGCTACGAGGCCACGCAGCGCTTCTTCGACGTGGTGGCGGGCGAGCTCATCGTGGGGCGCGGTCCCGACCGTCGGCGCGGGCTTCGCGACGCGGGTGTGCGCGGCTGGGTCGACGACCTGAAGGTCCTCGCTCACGCCGTGGATCCGGAGGTGGCGTGCAACCACGCGGGCGGCTCGCTGGTGGCGCTGAACGGTGATGCGCTGGGGAGCCAGGCCGCGCTCTACCCCGAGTGGGCGCACGCCGAGGTGGCCGCCGTGGCGGGTGGTGCAGCGGGTACGCGCTACGCCTGCTTCCACGACTACCGCGCGGACAACACCGCCACGCTGGCCAACATCCCGGCGGGGACCACCTCGGTGCGGCAGACCATCCTCTTCCCCGAGGGGCCGCTGCGCGCTGGCGTCCCGCGCCCCGACTCGTCGGCCAACGCGTTCTGCCTGAGCTGTCACAGCGACGCGGGCATCGGCCCCATGGGGCTGGGCGCGCTCGCGTTCCGGGGCACCGTCACCCTCGAGAACGACCGCCGCCGCCAGCCGCACCAGCCACCACGCCGCGTGTTCGGCAACATCCCAGCCGGCTTCATCGCGGCGGGCGAGGGCCCGGGCAGCCCGGCCGCGGCGATGGTCGCGCCGCCCGAGGGCGTGCTCATCGAGCCGTGGTTGCTCCCGAACTGAGCGCTAGGGCGCGAGGCCCCTGTCGGGGCACGAGAAGCTGATAGCATCCCGCGCATGGTGCACCTCTTCTCCGCCTGGGCTCGCGGGACGCGCGGCCTCGTCTTGCTCTCGCTCGCCACGTTGGCAGCCACATCATTTGCAGGTTGCGGCGGTGACGGCCCGGGCCCGCTGCCCATCGCCGAAGGCAACCCGTGCGAGGGGCCGGTCACCTTCGCGGTGGGCGACGAGGGTCACACCGAGCCGCTGGGCTCCCGCCCCAACGAGGCCCGCGCAGGGCGCCTGCCCGCCGACGCCGTTCCGCCCGACCCGCGTGGGCTGAACACCTATCAGGCGGGTGACTTCGTGCTGGCCAACGAGCACGTGGGGCTCATCATCGAGGACGCGCGGCCGTCGGACCACTTCGTCGAGACGGGCGGCATGCTGGTGGGGCTCGGGCGCATGCGCGATGGCGCGCTGGTGGACGTGGCCGACTTTGGTGAGCTGGTGCCCAGCATGGGCATGTTCGTGCTCGACCCAGAGAGCGTGACCGTGCTGCGCCGCGGCGGCCGCGGGCAGACCGCCGTGGTGCGCGTGGTGGGCACCATGCGCGCGTTCGGGGCGCTGCCCGAACTGTTCGAGCTGTTCCTGCGCGGCGACCACACCGACTGGCAGGTGGCCATGGACTACTCGCTCGCGCCGGGCGCCGAGGTGGCCGAGATCACCGTGCACGCCGCCAACGCGAGCACCGAGGCCGAGAGCGTGTTGAGCAACGCGCTCTTCGCCGTGCAGGCCAACCGCATGCCGCTCTACGCGCCGGGCGTGGGCGCCAACACTCCGTCGGGCACGTTCCCCTTCCTGGGCTTCGTGGACGACCAGGGTACCAGCTACGCGTGGGAGTCGCCGGCTGGGCCCATCGACACGCTGCTGTCGGTGAGCAACCTGCAGTTCTACCGCGCCCCCGGCTACGAGCTGCCGGCGTGCGCGGTGCACTCCGAGGTGATCGCGCGCGTGCACGTGGGCGAGCGCGGCTGGGACGGGCTGCGCGAGTCCATGGCTCGCACCAGCGGCGAGACCCTGCGCGCGGTGACCGTGTCGGTGCGCTCCGCGTCGGACGCGCCACTCGAGGGTGCCCGCGTGCACGTGAGCAACGACGCCGACGAGTACGTGACGCGCGGCATCACCGACGCGAGCGGGAACACCGTGGTGCACCTGCCCGCCGGTGCGCACGCGGTGGAGGCTTTCGTGAGCGGGCCCGGGCGCTCGGGCGCGGTGGCTCTCCCCGCCGACGCCACCAGCGTGACGCTGACTTTCCCGGCCATGGGCGCGCTCACGGTCGCGGCCCGCGTCGCGGGTGAAGCGGACGTGTTGCCGGCCCGTGTGGCCATCGAGCCCATCGACGCCCTCGCGCCCGTGACACCCGCCAGCTGGGGTGAGTCCCTCCCGCCGCACGGCCTCACCGTGCTGGAGTTCCAGACGCTCACGGACGGCACTTACACGCTTCCGCCAGGCGACTACCGCGTGACCGTCTCGCGTGGCTACGAGTACGAGCTGCACACCGAAGAGGTGCAGGTCACCGCAGGCGCGACCGCCGTCGTCACAGCGGACCTCGAGCACGTGGTGGACACCGCAGGCCAGCTCTGCGGGGACTTCCACATCCACACCAACCGGTCGTTCGACGCCGAGGACGAGGCCGAGGGCATGGTGCGCGCCGCCGCCGCCGAGGGGCTGGAGATCCCGCTGCGCTCCGACCACGAGTGGGTGGCCGACTTCGAGCCGATCATCGCGGCCATGGGCCTCGGGGACTTCCTCTTCGGCGTGGTCTCGCTCGAGATGACCACCTTCGACTACGGCCACTTCGGGGTCTTCCCCCTCGCCATCGACGAGGATGCGCACAACGACGGCGCGGTGGACTGGGTGGGGCGCTCGCCGCAGGAGGTGTTCGACGACATCCACGGGCGTGTGGTGGAGGGGGCGGCGCCGTTGGTGGTGGCCAACCATCCCCGCGCGGTCCCCGGCCTGCTCGGCTTCTTCACTTCGGCGGCGTTCGACTCCGCCACCGGACAGCCCGGCATGCCGCAGTTCTGGAGCGACGACTTCGACCTCATCGAGGTCTTCAACGACTCGAGCTTCGACGAGAACTCGCAGCTGGTGACGGACTGGTTCGGGTTCCTCAACCGCGGCCGCCGCATCTTCGCGGTGGGGTCCTCGGATACGCACCAGGTCTACGACATCCCGCTGGGCTACCCGCGCACCTGCGCGCGCCTTGGCACCGATGACACCGCCACCCTGCGCGGCATGGGGCCCGCGCCGCTGCGGGACGCCATGGCAGGCGGGCACAGCGTCATCAACGGAGGCGTCCACTTGAGCGCGCTGCATGCGAGCGGCGCGCGACCCGGCGAGGTGGTCACCAACGCCGCCACCGGCGAGCTGGTGCGCGTGGTGGTCCAGGCGCCGCAGTGGGTGGACGTGGACAGCCTGCGCGTCTACGTGAACGGCGTGTTGGTGGAGACCATCGCGCTCGACACCACCACGGCCGACCCACTGAACCCCGTGAGCCGCTTCGACGCCGACGTGAGCGTCCCCACCGGCGACATGGCCGCGTGGGTGGTGTTCGTGGCCGCGGGCGACACGGACCTCACCCCCGTGCACCCCGGGCGTATGCCCTTCGGCGTGACCAACCCCATCTTCTTCGAGCCCTGAGCCGCTTCTCGCTACACTGCACAACCCATGTCCACCCTCGAGATCCCTGCCGCGCGCCTGCACGCCCTGACGTGGGGCACCACTCGCCCCGAGGCACCGCTGGCCGTCTTGCTGCACGGCTTCCCGGACATCCCGCACAGCTGGGAGCCGGTGGCGCTGCGCCTGGCCGAGCAGGGCTACCGCGTGGTCGCGCCCTACATGCCGGGCTACCACCCGTCGGCGCCACCGGAGCGTGGCGACTTCCTCGAGGTGAGCGACCGCATCCTCGCGCTGGTGGACGCGCTCTCGCCCACGCGTCCGGTGTACCTGGTGGGCCACGACTGGGGCGCCGCGGTCAGCTACGTGCTCTTGGCCCGCGCCCCCGAGCGCTTCCGCGCGGCGGGCACCATGGCCGTGCCGCACATCCAGGCGTTCGTGCGCAACGGTCTCGGCAACCCGAAGCAGCTGTGGCGCAGCCGCTACATGGCGTTCTTCCAGCTGGTCCCCGTGGCCGACGCGCTGGTCCCGCGCGACGACTACGCCTTCATCCGCAAGCTGTGGCGCGACTGGTCACCGGGGTACTCGCTTCCCGAGGCGCACTTCGCCGAGCTGCGCGCGTGCTTCGACGCGTCCATGCCGGCGCCGCTCGCGTGGTACCGGCCGCAGTCGGGCGCCATGGGTGCGCGCCTCCGTGACCTGCCCACGGTGCTGGGGCTGCTCACGCGCCCGCTGTTGGTGCCCACGCTCTACCTTCACGGCGAGGACGACGGCTGCATCGGCGTGTCGGTCACGCAGGGGCAGCGGCGCTACTTCGCGGGCGACTTCGAGGACGACGTGATCGCGTCGGCGGGCCACTTCCTGCAGCTGGAGCAGCCCGTGCGCGTGGCCACGCGCGTGCTCGACTTCTTTGCGCGTTACCCCCTCTCTTCCCGCGGCGCCTAGGCCGCGCGCGCTCACCACCAGATGGCGATGCCGAGGCCCAGCCAGGCCGCGAGCGCGATGGCGATGACACCCGCCGAGAGCCGCAGCGCGTAGCCGCGATCACGCGAGAGCGAGGCCATCACGATCTTGGTCACGGTGTTGACCGAGAGGGCGACCACCACGGCCAACATCGCGCTCTCGGAGTCGAGTCGCCCGTTGTGGTGCAGCGTGGCCACCGACGCCGACGTGGCGTGCGCGTCCACCAGCCCTGCCACGGCCGAGACCACTACCATGCTGGCTCCGCCGAGCTTCTCGCTGAGCGCCGCGCCGACCACCGCCAGCGCCATGCTGGCCAAGCCGATCAGCAGGGCAGGGAGCCACTGGAAGGCACGCCCCTTGGGGACGTCCAGCTGCACGGCGGCGCGCGCGCGGGCGAACGTGAACGTGGTGGCGAGGGCGGTCAGTGACGCCAGCCCGAGCGGCAGCGCCAGCCGCACCACGAGCGCCTTGTCCACGGCCGCGATGATGACGGAGTAGAACACCACCGTGGCGACACTGGATGCGAGCCCCCCCGCGACGGCTGCGTTGCGTGCGCTGGGGTCGGCCTTCGCGCGCAGCCCCATGGAAGCGATCGTGGCCGAGCTCGAGACGAAGCCCGCCACGAAGCCCGCCACGAGCAGCCCGTGGCGCTGTCCGAGCGCGCGCTGGGCGTAGTACCCCGCTGCCCCGATGCCGAGCACCACCAGCACGATGCGCGCGATGCTCTGCGGGTTGATCGCCTGGTAGGGGCCCAACCCGACATCGGGGGTGAGCAGCACGACGACACCGAGCACGGCCAGCAGCAGCCAGTCTGCGCGGGTGGCCCCCCCTGTTGGGGTGTTCTCGGGTTCGGCGACGCTCACGGCGCTCTATATACCGCCAACGTGGCGAAGGGGGAGACAGCGCCGCTGGAATCCTCTAGTCTGTCCGGTCAGGAGTCGACCATGCGCCACCCCCACTTTTCTCTCTTTCATCACGTTCCGTTCTCCACGCGCACGTTCCGTGCGTCCCTCCTCGGGCTCTGCCTCGCTGCGGTTGGCTGCGGGGACGGCGCCGACAACGTGGTGGAACAGCCGCCCATCCTCCCCAGCGTCTCGAACGTCAGCGTGGGTGACCCGACCTGTCCGACGGGCGGCGTGCGTGTGCAGGTAGGCGCGGACACCAACTTGGACGGTGATCTGGACGACGACGAAGTCGAGCAGACGTCCTACGTCTGCAACGGCACCGACATGGTGGGCGGCGAGGACGACGTCCTGGTACGCACCGTGAACCTCGACCCGGGCATCGAGTGCGTGGCCGGTGGCCGCCGCCTCGACATCGGCCTCGACAACGGCGATGGCACGGGCATTCAGGGCAATGACGTGCTGGAGGACGAGGAGGTCGACACCAGCTTCCTCGACTGCAACGGGACCATGATGGTGGTGGTCACGCCTCCCACGGGCAACGCCGGCACGTTCGTGTTCGACACCCATGGCGGCTCCGCAACAGGCGGCACCGGCGGCGCCGCGGGCAGCCTGCGTGACGATGCCGACACCGAGTTCGTGAACAGCTACCTCATGCTCGCGAGCACGGGCACCGTGGACGCCACTTGCACGGTGCCCACCGTGACGCTCGATCTCGGCGACGTCCCGGCTGCGTTCGCGGCCACCACCACCGTGGCCATCGTGGCCGCCGCAGACGAGGCCGCGTTGCCGGACGGCACGGTGTTCGGGCGCACGGGCGACACCGGGCTCTATGTCTGGGACGCCACCGACATGGTCGCGAACCGCGCCACGGGCCTCAGCGTCGCGGCTGGGGCGACCGTCACGCTCCCGATCAACAATGCGTACACGCCGGAGGGCGTGGGGCTCTTCTTCGACCGCGATGTCGACATCGCCGGCACGCTGACCACCACGGCGAGCGCGAGCACGCGTGGGCACCTCGAGATCGGCGGCCGCCAGGTGCGCCTGGGCGCGGCGTCCACGCTGCAGACCGGCGGGGCGGCAGACCAGAACAGCGGCTACGTCTCCGTGAGCGCCGGCCAAGACCTGATCGCCCTCGGTGCCATCTCCACCGTCGGCAGCGCCGGCGCTTCGGGCCGCTCAGGCGGCTCCGTGCGGCTCGCGGCCGATGGCGCGGTGTACGCAGGCGGCACCATCAACACCAGCGGCGGCGCAGCGACGGGCGGCACGGGTGGCGACGGCGGGAACGTCTCTCTGGAGGGCGAGACCCGCATCATCTGCAACTCGGCCGACATCACGGCCGATGGCGGCGCCGCCGATGGCGACGCTGGCGACGGGGGCGACATCCACTTCGGAGAGGACTGCCTCTACGGCATCCCTCTCGAGATCCGCAACAGCGGCGACCTGCGTACGCGCGGCGGCAGCGAGGCCGGCACTTGTGACGCCACCTGCAGCGGCGGCGAGGGCGGCCGAATCGACTTCGTCGCGGCTCTCTCGGGCGGAATCTCCAGCAGCGGCTCGCACGACACCCGCGGCGGCAACTCCGCCAACGGTCAGGGTGGAGCAGGCGGCGTCCTCAACTTCCGTCAGGGCTTCACGTTCGAAGATACTCGGGGCGTGGCGCGCTACGAGATCACCGGTGCCGTCACCACGTTCGGCGGCGACGGCGCCACGGGGGGCGGACATGGCGGAGACGTGTACACGGCCAATCACGGGGCCATTGGCTCCGCGACGCGCTTCCTCGGCTATGCATCGGCGCTGATGGACGGCGGCGATGGGACCGACGCGGGCGGCGACGCGGGCTCCATCGTGCTCAGTCCAGAGGCGAGCGAGACGGATGGTGGCCTCGGGTTCTTCGTGCACACCAACGTCTCGGCAGCGGGCGGCACGGGCGGCACGGGCCGCGGCGGCAACGGTGGTCGGATCGAGTTCGGGCCGGACATCTTCAATGAGGTGGGCGTGAGCGGCGCGCCCCTCCAGAACTTCGTCGTCGAAGGCACCATCAACCTGAGCGGTGGCGATGGCGCGCAGGCCGGCAGCGGTGGCTCCATCGTCGCGAACTCGGGGTGCAGCCCCGACCCGGCTGTCACCGGTATCGAGGTTGCCGGCACCTTCACCCTGGACGGCGGGGACGCGAGCCAGAGCGGCGGCGGCACCGCGGGCGGGCTGTACTTGATCACGGCGCGCGGCACGGCGACCGTCTCGGGCACCATCTCCGCGCGGGGCGGCGTGGGCGCGATGGGGGACGGTGGCTACTTCCCCGGGTCCATCGTGTTCGGCGTTCCTGCCACGGTCTCGGCGGCCTTCACGGCGGCAGGCGGGATGGGCTCCACCACGGGCGGCGACACCGAGGACATCGCCATCCTCTCGGCGGGCACCTCCACGGTCACGGGCACGGTCACGGTGACCGCCGGTGCGGGGCCCACGGCCCAGACCGCTGGGACTCAGGGGAGCGTGCGCATCGACTCGGGCAGCACGTGCGTCGGGCCGACCTGACGTCGACCGTGTAGACGGGCGCTCTCACCGAGCGCCATCACCTGGAAAAGGGGCCCCCTCTCGGGGCCTCTTCGCTTTCTGGCCTCAGAACTGGAAGTAGTAGAACGGCTCACCGGAGCCAGCGCCCAGCGACAGCGCCGTCACCATGAGCGTGATGAAGGCCACGCGGGCGGGCCAGCCCACGCGTGCCAGGGCGCCCTCGGTCTGGAAGCGCCGGTTGAGCCAGTGCACGGCATAGAGCACCGCCAGGGTGAGGAACCAGAGCGGGCTGATGGCCAGTGGGCCGTCCTGCCACGTGGCGATGCGCCGGTACATGGCGAACGCGCTGTCCACGCTCGGCGCGCGGAACGCGATGGTGGAGAGGCTGAGGAAGAGCGCCATGCTGGCCAGCCCGAACACGGTGGAGACGCGCCCCCTCGGGAACAGCCAGCCACGGTGTTTCAGGAAGCGGTAGGCCACCAGCAAGAGGCCGTTGAGCGCGCCCCACAGCACGAACGTCCAGCTGGCCCCGTGCCACAGGCCGAACGCCATCCAGGTGAGCATGGAGTTGAACGCGGTGCGCCACTCGCCTCGCCGGTCGCCGCCCAGCGGCTGGTAGAAGTAGTCGCGGAACCACGTCCCCATGGTGATGTGCCAGCCCCGGCGGTACTCGATGGGGTTGGTGGCCAGCAGCGGGAAGTCGAAGTTCTTGGGGACCTCGTAGCCCAGCAGGCGCGCGAGGCCGACCGCCATGGTGGAGTAGCCCGCGAAGTCGCAGTAGATCTGGCAGTTGAAGCAGAACGAGGCGACCAGCAGCGCCGACCCCGAGAAGTGCTCGGGCTCCGCGAACACGCGGTCCACGACGTTGGCGAAGCCGTCGGCGATGACCACCTTCTGGAACAGCCCCACCAGGCACAGCTCGACGCCCTCGAGCACGGCGCGCTGGTCGGGGAGGCGTGCGCGCGCGATCTGCGGGATGAAGTCGGCGGCTCGCAGGATGGGCCCCGCGATGAGCTGCGGGAAGAAGGCCACGAAGAGCAGGAAGTCTCCGAAGCTGCGCACCGGCTTGGTGTCGCCGCGGTACACGTCGATGGTGTAGCTCAGCGTCTGGAACGTATAGAACGAGATGCCGAGCGGCAGCGTGACGTCGATGCGCAGGCCATCTGCCGTGGCGACACCGAGCGCGCCCAGCGCGACCAGGTTGTCCAGCAAGAACCCCACGTACTTGAAGTAGACGAGCACGCCCAGGTTGCCCACCAGGCTCACGGCGAGCAGGGCGCGGCGTTTGCGCCGCAATGCAGCCACCGCCTTCGCGCTCTCCACCGTGTCCCCGTCGCTCCCGGTCACACCCGGCACGGGCAGCGCCCCGAGGCGCAGCGCCACCGCGTAGTCGAGCACGCTCGAGTAGAGCAGCAGCAAGAGGAACGGGGGGTTCCACGACGCATAGAACGCGTAGCTGGCCAACACCAAGAGGCCGCGTCGGAAGGGCAGCAGCCGGTGGAGCACCAGCACCACCGCGAAGAACGCCCAGAACTCGACGGAGTCAAAGCGCATGGTCGGGCTCGCCCAGGGTCCAGCGCGTGAAGCGCTCTGCGGCGCGTCGGTTCAGGTGAATGAGGTCGCGAAAGTCGTGCCGCGTGAACTCGGGGCGGGTCTCACGCGTGAGGAGCTCGGTGGCTGGCAGGTCCAGCTCGCGCAAGCAGTGCTCCAGCCTGTCGGCCACCATGTCACGGCTCGCCTCCGTACCGGGAGCCAGCGGCGCGATGGCCAGCACGAGCGTGCCTCCCGCGTCACGCACCTCTTCGGCGAAGAGCCGGAGCGCCCGCAGGTGGATGGCGTCGCAGCGGAAGTCGGCGTCGCGCGCGCGGCGCAGGGTGTCCAGCTGTTCCCCAATGCTGGGCGGCGGCTCCGTGGGCAGCGCGGTGATGTCTCGATACGAGCCCAGCAACGCGCGGCGCAGCTCGCTCCTGCGCCGCACCACGATGTGGCTGGCGGAAAGCGTGCGTGAGCCGTGCTCGCTGCGGTCGGCGAACAGGTCACTCAGCGGAAAGAGGCGCGCGGCCATGCGTGGGGAGTACGTGCGCGTGCGGTCCCAGCGCACCTCGTCCAGCATCAGCAGGGGCAGCGCCGGAACGTGCACGCGCTCCGGCCGCAGCTGCCGGATGGTGGGCGCCAGCATGGCCAGCTCCAGCCCCGACATGGCAGGCATCCACAGCTTGTCGACGCGCTCGCGGGGCTCCCCGAGAACGTCCCCCATGGTGCGCAGGGCGTAGTTCGAGTCGGCCACGCTGCTCCCCATCACCAGCGCCGCGAGCCTCGGCCTCGCAGCCATCCGGTGCGCGTGCGCCTCCAGCACCAGGGCGGCGTCCTCGCTGCCGCTCGTGCCCTCCTCGGCGAGTTCCCAGAAGGCCGAAGAGTGCGTGCAGAGCGCGTCGGTCCCCACGAACGCCGCGAGCCCGATCAGGACGCACGCGACCAGCGTCAGGTTGCCGCGGCGGGGCGACGGATCGCTCTCCGGACTCTTGTCCATGGCGCGTACTACCACTTCACGCCGCGGGCGAGGAGCGCGTTCCTACCAGGCTGTTGGCCTTCGCCCGCGTGGCCCGATGCAGCGCCTGCGTCAGGTCGGCCTGCTCGAAGGGCTTTGCCAAGAGCTCCACGTCGGCCAGATCGGTGTCGTTGCCGGTGAGCGCATCCCCCGAGTATCCGCTCATCAAGATGGCGGGCAGGCCACGGCGCTGACCCAAGATCTGCCGCATGGCGGCGGGGCCCGTCATGCGGGGCATGCGCACGTCGAACAGCAGCAAGTCCACACGCTCGCCGTCGGCCTGGTAGCGCTCGAGGGCCTGCGCGCCATCCACGGCGGCGAGCACCTCGTGACCGTCTGCGCGCAGCATCTCGGTGAGCACCTGTCGCACCGCGGGGTCGTCCTCGGCCAGCAGCACGGTGAGCGGCGCCGCCGAGTCCGTGCTGTCCACGCGCGCCATCGCGACCGGGCGCTCGGCCGTGCGCGGCAGCCGCACCACGAAGCGGGCTCCCCCCTCGGGCCCGTCCTCCACGTGGATCTCGCCGTCGTGTGCGCGAACGATGCCGAACACCACGGACAGGCCGAAGCCCGTCCCCTGGCCGCGCGCCTTGGTGGTGAAGAACGGCTCGAAGATGCGCTGGCGCAGCTCGGGCGGCACGCCGGTGCCCTGGTCGGTGCTGGAGAGGACGATCCACTGGTCGTCCACCTCGATGCGCAGGTCGATGCGGCCACCTTGCGGCATGGCATCGCGCGCGTTCACGCAGAGGTTCATGAGCACTTGGTCCAGCTGGGTCTCGTCCACGAGCGCCATCGCGGGCTGTGTTCCCACCGAGACATCGAGCGAGACGTTCTCGGGCAGCAGGCGCACCAGCATCTCGCGAGCGCGCTGCAGCGTCTGGTTCAGGTCCACGGGGACCCGCTGCACGGGCGAGCGGTGGCTGAACGCCAGCAGGCGACTGGTCAGCGCGGCCGCGCGTCGCACCGCGTCACTGGCGTTGTCCAGCACCTTCGCGCGGGTCGCTTGGCTGCAGCTGGGGTGCTGCGCCAGCTCCAGGTTGGCGCCGATGGCCTGCAGCAAGTTGTTGAAGTCGTGCGCGATGCCGCCGGCCAGGTTGCCCACGCTGTCCATGCGCTGCGCGTGTACCAGCTGGTCGTTGAGCACCTCGAGCGCTGCGGCGTTCACGCGTGACTCGGTGACGTCTTCGGCCTGCAGCAGGAACGCTCGCTTCCGCTCGGACAGGGGGATGCGGCTGACACGCACGTTCCACTCGCGGCGCTCGCCCGCTTCGTCCGTGACCTGCACCAGGCTGGGCGGGTCCTCCGCGCGCACGGCCAGCGCGGCCCGCACCACGCCCTCGAGCGGCTCGGCCAGCCAGGTGGAGATGGGCTGCCCACGCAGGCGCTCGGGGTCCGAGATCAGCATGCGCGCGATCCGCGGATTGGCGTCCAGCACCAGGCCGTCGTCCGTGACCATCGCCATGCCGATGGGGGCGTGCTCGAACGCGTTCGCGAAGCGCTCGTTGCTGACGCGCGTGGCCACCTCGGCGCTGCCCCGCTCGGCGTTGAGCGCCGTCAGCAGCAGGGACAGCATGGCGGCGGCCGTGATGAAGAGCCAGAGCGGCACCGGCGCGAGCGAGCCCTCGAGGCCAGCCAGCGGGCCGCCGGTCAGCGCGGTCCCGACCACGGCCACCAGGCACAGCAGCGCGCACGCCGTGGCAGCGCCACGTGGCCCGAGCCGGAGGGCGGCCCACACCACGGAGCTGATGGGCACCACCAACAGGGCGCTGCGCAGCTCCACACCCATGCGCGGCGCCGCGAACGCCAACGAAGAGGCTGCGATGGTCACCAGCAGTGTGCCCACCCAGCGGCGCAGCGGAACGGAGCGCGCGGGGCGCAGCCAGGTCAGCACCAGCGGGCCGACCACCAGCGCGCCCGTGGCGTCGCCCGCCCACCACAGCGCGGCGGTGGGCAGCCAGCCCTTCGCCTCGATGGTGCCCGTCACCAGCAGCGAGGTGGCCCCGCCCAGGGCCGCGCAGAGCGGCGCCAAGAGGCCTGCGATGAGGGCGAAGTCACGCACCTCGCGACGCGACTCGAAGCTGCCGCGGAAGCCGGCGCGGGCCAGCAGCTCTGCGGCCACCAAGGCCTCGAGGGTGTTGCCGCAGGCGATCAGCGCGGCCGTCAGGGGACTGCCGCCGATCAACAGATTCACGATCAGCGCGCCCACCCACACGGGCGCGGCCATGCGACGCCCACCCAGCACCAAGGCGGCGAGCGCGATGCCCGTGGGCGGCCAGATGAGCGACACGGCCCCTGCGATGGAAGCCAGCTGCAGCCCCCCGAGGCCACCCGCCACGTAGCCGATCACCACCAGCGAGGCGCGCGCCAACGGGTGTCTATCGAGGTACAGGGTCACGGGCCGATTCGCTCTGCTTTCCCGCAGGAGGCAAGGAACACGAAGGGGGGATCTTCGGCTCGGGCGGAGTGTGCCTCGGAACAGGGAGGCCTGCCACCGCTCAGGGCGGCGGGGCCAGCCGTACCTCGTGCGCACGCACGGGGCGGTAGCGGGGCTCGGGGCCCAAACGCAGCTCGGCACGCAGCTCGTCCAGGTCGCGCCCGAGGGCCTCGGTGTAGTCTACGTGAATCAGGGTGTGCGCGCGCAGCCCCCGCAGGAAGCCCTCGCGGACGATGCGACGCGCGTTGGGCTCGAGCGTGGCGGTGATGGTGCCGAAGCGCGCGTAGCCTGCCAGCACGATCAGCGCGAGTCCGGGGGAGGGGTGCTGCGCGAGATCGAAGGCCAGCAGCGCCGCCTCACCGATGAGATCGCCGTGGTAGCCCGTGAGCGCGTGCTTGAGGTCGTGCGTGTCGCGCAGCCAGCCCTGCACGAAGGCCTCGTCGGAGCCGCTGAGCCGCTTGCGGACGTCCGCCGCCATGAGCCCATCGGCGGTGATGCCCTCGGCCTCGACGAAGCGCAGGTAGCGGTGCGCGAGGGTGTTGGCTCCGAACGTGCGCAGCGCGTCGCGGTTCAGCAGCCGCCCCACGAGGTCCGGCGGACTCGCCAGCAAGCGCCGCCCAACGGGGTCCTTGCGCATGTCGCGCGCGGCACGCTCCAGGATGCGACCGCCCAGCGCCTCGAGGATGATGAACACCTGATCGGTGGCGTTGGGATCCGCCAGCAGCGCCCGAATGGCCTTCGCCGCGCGCCCGAACTCGAAGCGGCCCGAGGGCAGCGCGTTGGGCTCGGCTCGTGGCGGCCGAGGTGCGGCCACGGGAGCAGGCATGGGCGGGCGAGCTTGGGATGTCTGGGCGTGCATGCGATACCTCCTGCGGAGCGCGGCATGGACGCCGCGGCCATTGTCTACAATGCTGTAGATAGCGACAGGCGCGCCAAAGGTCAAGCCATGACGACGACGAGACGCCGCAGGACGAAGGAAGAGGCGCGCGACGAGATCCTGAGCGCTGCGGCGAAGCGCCTCTTGGACGATGGTCCCGACGCACTGCGCATCGCCGACGTCGCCGCGGACGTGGGGATGAGCCACCCCACGCTCCTGCACCATGTGGGCTCGCGCGAGCAGCTGGTGCAGGACGCCACGGCGCACCTCATGCAGCGGACGGCGGTCCGCACGCTCGAGGCCATGCAGCGCGCCGGCAGCGAGGCCGGCCTCGAAGGCTTTGTGCGCGAGAGCCTCGAAGCGTTTCGCGACGTGGGGCGCAGTCGGGCCACCGCGTGGCTGGCGCTCACGGGGCGGCTCCGTGGAACCCCCAAGCCACCCTGGGAGCCCTTCGTGAAGGCCGCGCACGCGGCGCGTGTGCGACGGGTGGGCAAGGCCGCAGCGGGTGACGAGCGGGAGACCCGCCACGCGTTGGTGCTCGCGTTTCTGGCCATCTTCGCGCTCGAGATCATCGGCGACGACGTGCTCCCCAACGCGGGACTGGGCGAAGGGCCCGCGGCGACCAACGAGTTCATCGCGTGGTTCGCGCGGCTGCTGAATCAGACACTTCGCTAGAGGTCGGCTACCTTGTACGCGATGCGCGCTCCGCACTTGCCCTGTGTGGCTCTGGCTCTGGCTCTGTGCCCCGTGGTCGTCTGGGGCTGCGGCTCGGACGGCCCCGTCCTGCCACCGCCGGACGCGGGGCGGCCTCGCAACGAGACGTGCCTCGCGCTGCCGCCACCGCCGGATGCGGGGCGGGTGCGTCTCGAGCGCGTGTACGCCACGTCCCTCTCGGGCAACGCGGCACAGAAGCTGACCCACGTCATCCTGCCCGGCGCGGATCACCCGGGTTTCGTCACGCGTCAGTCGGGGCGCGTGATGTCGTTCACGGCAGCCGATGACGCCGCGGGCACGGTGGTGCTCGACATCGCGAGCCAGCTCGACCTCTCGTCCAGCGAGAATGGCCTGGTGAGCATGGCGCTCGACCCCAGCTTCGCCACCAACGGCTTCGCCTACTTCGTGTACACGGCGCCGCCCGCCGGCACGGGGCGCTATGTGGCGCGCGTGGCGCGCTTCCACTGGACCGGCAGCGTGTTCGATGACGCGAGCGAGCTGATCATCCTCGAGGTCCCGCAGGCGGACGTGACTCACAGCGTGAACCACGTGGCTTTCGGTCCCGACGACATGCTCTATGTGTCGCTCGGCGATCAGCGCCGGACGGACACCCACGCGCAGAACCCGAACACGCTGCCGGGCAAGGTGCTGCGCCTCGACGTGTCTGCGGCGCAGCTCAGTGAGCGCTACCGCATCCCCTCCGACAACCCGTTCGTGGGGGAAGGCGAGGGCGAGATCTTCGCGCTGGGGCTGCGCAACCCGTGGCGCTTCACCATCGACCCCGTGGACGGAGAGATCCTGCTCGGTGACGTGGGGCAGGATCGCCGCGAGGAGATCGACCGCATCGTGGCGGGCGGCAACTACGGCTGGCCTGCGCGCGAGGGCACGCTCTGCTTCCGCACGGACCCCTGCGTGGACCCCGACTTCACCGACCCGCTGGTGGAGCTCACGCACGCGGAGGCGCGCGCCGTGGTGGCGGGCTATCGCTACCGCCGCACGGATGTCCCCGGCCTCGAGGGCAGCATCGTCTTTGCGGACTACGTGAGCGGCAACGTGTGGTCTGCGGACGACACCGGCGAGGCGCGCCTCGAGGTGGAAGGGCGCTTCCCCATCTCCTCCATCGCCGTGGATGACCAGCACCGGCCGTACTTCACGCGCTACGACTCGAGCGGCGGCGATGGGGGGCTCTACCGCTTGGTGCCCAACGTGCCCGAGCCGTCGAGCTTCCCCATGCTGCTGTCGGCGACGGGCTGTGTGGACCCCGCCGACCCGCGCGAACCCGTGACGGGCATGGCGCGCTTCACGCCCACGGCGGAGCTCTGGTCCGAGGGCGCCGACAAGCTGCGCGCGTTCGCCATCCCCGACGGAACCGCCATCGCGGTGGACGCCGACGGAGATTTCCTGCTGCCGGTGGGCAGCGTGCTGCTGAAGCACTTCGGCTTCGATGACCGTCTTCACGAGACACGCCTCATGATGCGCACTGCGGACGGCTGGACGGGCTACTCCTACCGCTGGAACGACGCGCAGACCGACGCCGAGCTGCTGCCCACCGCCGTGGCCGAGCAGCTGCCGAGCGGCGTGCGGTGGCAGTACCCGAGCCGCAGCGACTGCTTCGAGTGCCACTCGGACGCGGCTGGCATCACTCTCGGCCTCGAAGCCGCGCAGTTGAGTGACGCCGCGCTCGGCGCGCTGCTGGACCTCGGCTACTTCGACCAGCGCATCGGCACGGTGGCCGAGCTGCGTGGCACGGCGCGCGCGCCTCTGGTGGCGCCCTTCGGCACGGCGGCGCCGGCCGACCGCGCGCGCAGCTACCTGCACGCCAATTGCGCGGGCTGTCATCGCCCGGGTGGGCCGGGGCGCGGTGACATCGACCTGCGCGCCGAGACGCCCTTCGCGGCCACGCGCCTGTGCAACACCGAGCCCAACGAGGGCCGCATCTGGGACGTGGGCGTGTGGGACGAGCAGCGGATCATCGTTCCCGGCGAGCCCAGCCACTCCATCTTGTATCTGCGCATGAACACGCTGGGCATCTTCCGCATGCCGCCGCTCGGCACGGACGTGGTGCACGGCGAAGCGACGGCGCTCATGGCCGAGTGGATCGAGTCCATCAGCGCCTGTCCGTGATCTCCTTGAATCAGTCGGGTTTCACGGCTGGGGCACGAACTCCAGGGACACCCCATTGATGCAGTAGCGCAGGCCGGTCGGAGCGGGCCCGTCCGGGAACACGTGGCCCATGTGCCCATCGCAGCGCGCGCAGTGCACCTCGGTTCGCACGGTGCCGAAGGACACGTCGCGGTGCTCGGCGATGCGTCCGTCGGCGATGGGGCGCGCGAACGAGGGCCAGCCGGTGCCGGAGTCGAACTTGTCGGTGGACGCGAACAGCGGCGCGCCGCAGCCGGCGCAGCCGAAGACGCCCACGCGGTGCTCCGTGTTGAGCGGGTGCGTGAACGGGCGCTCCGTCCCCTGCCGCCGCAGCACCTCGAACTGCTCGCGGGTCAGGCGCGTCTGCCACTCGGTGTCCGACAGCTCGAGGCGCTCGCCCACCGGCGGGGCCGTGGCCGTCATCCGCGAGACCGGCGACCTGGGGCCGGGCCACTCACCGCCCACCGTGGGAGCGGGCGCGGCCGACGCGCCGTCACGCCCGCAGGCCACACCGAAGGGGAGCACCAGGCCGGTCAGCAGGAAGCTTCGTCTGTCCATGACCACAGCCTACGCCCCGCGGCGCCGTTCGTTAGCCGCCTGCTGCACGTTGTCTCGTGAAGCGATAGCCTTGTCGCGTGGACCCCATAGACCTCGGCCTCTCCGTGCTCTGCCTGTCCATCGTGGTGGTCGGTGGTACGGCGGCCTTCCTGCTGCGGCGCTTCACGGCGCACTACCTCGAGGCGGGCGCGCTCGGCAGCGACACGCTGACCCCGGGCACCCCCTGCACGTTCGAGTTTCCGGAGGGCGGCGCGCTCGACCTCATGTTGCGCTTCACCACCGAGAAGTCCCGCGGCCAGCAGGAGGGCCTGACGGCCTTGCTGCAGGTCGAGCGCGCAGGTCCCGGTGACGTGGGCAGCGTCATGGCGGTGCGCTATGCGCGGGGGCTCACCCTGCATGCCCAGCAGCCGGCAGACTGGGCGTTCCAGCCCAGCACGGGCATGTCCTATGCGTTCAAGAAGATGGGGCGCGAGTCCACGCGCAGCGTGGTGGTGCTCCAGATTCCTGCGGGCGGCCGGGGGCGCGTCACGGCCGACATGCGGGTCAGCCCGGGCACGAACGTCACGTACGTGGTGTGCTTCGTGAAGCCAGCACGAACGGCGCTGTTCAGCTAGCCGAGCTGGCTCAGGCGGTGACCAGCGGCAGCTGCCGGCGCGCGCTCGGCGATGGGATGCTGATCGGGTAGTTGCCCGTGAAGCACGCGTCGCAGTATCCCTTGCCGGAAGGGTCGCCGCTGACGGCGCGGTGCAGGCCGGTGACGCTCAGGTAGCCCACCGAGTCCGCGCCCACGAAGCCCGCGATGTCCTGTGGGCTGTGCTTGCTGGCGATGAGCTCGCCGCGCGTGGGCGTGTCGATGCCGTAGAAGCACGGCCACGCCGTGGGGGGCGAGCTGATGCGCAGGTGCACCTCGGCCGCGCCCGCGTCGCGGATCATGCGCACGATCTTCCGAGAGGTGGTGCCGCGCACGATGCTGTCGTCGATGACGGCCACGCGCTTGCCCTTCAGGATCTCGCTGACTGGGTGCAGCTTGAGGCGCACGCCGAAGTGGCGGATGGACTGCTGCGGCTCGATGAAGGTGCGGCCCACGTAGTGGCTGCGAATGAGGCCCAGCTCGAAGGGCTTGCCGATGGCCTCTGCGTACCCGAGCGCTGCGGCGACACCGCTATCGGGCACGGGCACCACCACGTCCACGTCAGCAGGCTGGTCCTTGGCCAGCGCGTGACCCATGCGCTTGCGCGCCGCGTACACGCTCACGCCGTTGAGCTCGGCGTCCGGGCGCGCGAAGTACACGTACTCGAACACGCACATGCGGTGCTCGCGCGGCTTGCCCTTGAAGGGGCGCAGCGTGCGCAGGCCGAACTTGTCCACCACGATCATCTCGCCGGGCTCGATGTCGCGCACGTAGGTGGCGCCGATGAGCTGAAAGGCGGGCGGCTCCGAGGCCACGACCACGGCGTCACCCAGCTGGCCGAGGCACAGCGGGCGGAAGCCGTTGGGGTCACGCACGGCCACCAGCTCTTCGGGCGAGAGGAACACCAGCGAGTAGGCGCCCTGCACGCGCTGCAGGGCCTCGGCCACGCGGTCTTCGGTCTCGGCCGCGCGCGAGCGGGCGATGAGGTGCACCAGCACCTCGGTGTCGCTGTCGGACGAGAAGATGCTGCCCTCGGCCTCGAGCTCGGCGCGCAGCTCGAGCCCGTTGGTGAGGTTGCCGTTGTGGGCCACGGCGATGGAGCCGTGCGCGCAGTCCACCGCGATGGGCTGCGCGTTCTTGATGTGGCTGCCGCCGGCCGTGCTGTAGCGCACATGGCCGATGCCGCGGTTGCCGGGCAGCCGCTCGATGACCGGGTTGGTGAAGACGTCCTGCACTAGGCCCATGCCGCGGTGCGCGAAGAGCTGCGCCCCGTTGCTGGTGACGATGCCCGCCGCCTCTTGCCCGCGGTGCTGCAGCGAGTGCAGACCCAGGTAGGTCAGGTTCGCCGCCTCTTCCGCGCCGAAAACGCCGAAAACGCCACATTGGTCATGGAAATGATCGTCGTCGTCTTCGTGCGCCACGCGCGCTTCATAACGCCGCTGGGGCCTCAAGTCCATGGTATGCCCGGAAGCGTGTCTCGCCGGCCCCTCGCCTTTGCGCCCGCTGCCTTGATTCTGCTGGGGATCTTCGCCTCGCCCGCGCGCGCTCATTTGGGCAGCACCAAATACCTACATGTGGAGCCCGCTGCCGATGGGCGCTCCGTAGCTGTGCGTGTGTCCCTCGAGACGGTGGACGCCGCCATGCAGCTGGGCCTCGGCGAGGAGGCTCCGGCCGCAGCCGTGCTGGCCCGCGCGAGCGACCTGCAGGCCTGGCTCGTGGCCGGCATCACCGTGCGGGGGGCAGCGCCCTGCGTGGGCCGCGCCGAGGCCCCGCAAGAGGAGCTGCGCGACGCCCGCTCCTTCATCCGGGTGCAGCTGCGCTTCGAGTGCGAGGGCGCCGCGGGAGAGCCGCTCACGCTGCGCGACGACACGGTCTTCCCGGACGATCGCCAGCACGAGGCGTTGGTGTACCTGGAGGGCCGCGCCGAGGGGGCCGCCGTGCTGCGCACCGGGCAGCGCGAGCTGGCGCTCGGAGGGCCGCCACGCACGCCCAGCGACCTGGCGCTCACGTTCGTGTGGGAGGGCATGCTGCACTTCGCCCTGGGCTACGACCACGTGCTGTTCCTGCTGTCGCTGCTGCTCGGCGTGGGGCTGGGCGTGGGCGCGCGGCCGCCGTTCCGCAACGTTCTGCGCGACCTCGCCTGGTTGGTCACGGCGTTCACGCTGGGCCACAGCGTGACCCTGGCGCTGGCCGCGCTCGAGATCGTGGTGCTGCCCTCGCAACCGGTGGAGATCGCCATCGCCGCGTCCATCGTGGCCGTGGCGCTGCACACGTGCTTCGTGCCGCGCGGTCGGCGCGTGCTGCCCTATGTGGCTGGCGTTTTCGGGCTCATCCACGGCTTCGGCTTCAGCTCCGTGCTGCGCGAGCTGGGCCTGCCCGCCGAGGACACCGTGCTGGCGCTCGTCTCGTTCAACGTGGGCATCGAGCTGGCTCAGCTGGCCTTCGTGGCGCTGGCCATCGGGCCCCTGTTGGCCGCGGCCAAGCAGCCGGTGGCCTACGAGCGCTGGCTGGTGCGGGGTGGGTCGCTCGCGATAGCCGCGATGGCCAGCTTCTGGGTGGTCGAGCGCGTGCTCGGCGGTTGACGCTGCACGTGGGTCCACGTGGGAGAGAACGGCGCGCGCCTGCTGCTACGGCCGAGCAGGCGCACGTGTTCGGGCGCCCGAGCTAGTTCAGGGCTCCCCAGACGATGACCGCGACGGTGAACACCAGGATGCCGATCAGCGGCACGGCCGGGCTCATCTGGTTCCCCGAGTTGGCGTCCGGGAGCGGGGCCGCATACGGGTCGACCGGCCGCTGTGGAAGCGCATCGCTCGGGGCGGGCTCTGGGCTGGGAGCGGCCTCGGTGGACGGACGGGACGCGGAGGCATTGGACTTGGACATGACAACCTCGTGCAGCGCAGCGCGACGGCTGCGCGCGAAGACGGAACATCAGTGCTGCGCGCAGCCCACCACGGGCGCGCGCTCGCGATCAGCGGCTCGCGGCAAGCCGGGCTCGAGAGCCTCGGGTCAGCAGGGCTGGGGCGCTGACGCAGCCTCGACGCCGCCCGCCCGCCGGCCTGGCAGTGTGCGGAAGATCTCGCGGCGAACGTCCACCGTCCGCTCCGCGCTGCGGCTCATGCGCGACGCGCTGCGGGTGTCGTGCGGGCAGCCCACCGGGGCGACCCGGCCCGCGACATGTGCCCAGCTGCCCACCAGCGCCACACAGCGGCCCGCCCGGCGCTCCACGCTGGGCGCGCTGCGCTCGGCCGCGGCGCCCCACGCGAGCGGCCTGCCTTCCACCACGTAGGTGTCGTCGGGGGCATCCGGGGCGGAGACGAGGCCTGCGCGCTGGGTGTCCGGGGCGAACGCGTGCGAGGCGACCCCGCTGGGCAACCCGAAGGCGCCCAGCGCAGCCCAGCCCAGCATGCCAACGAGAACGGCCCGGATCACACTCGCAACCTACTCCACGCGAGCGGACGTCGGCAAGGCGCCCCGCACCGTGCGGCGGGCGACGCGCGAGACTACGGACCGCGACACGATCGAGACCATCCTCCCGTCCCGTGGTGCCAGCGCGCCGCTGTGGATCGACGAGGAGTCGCGACCTGATGCTGACGCCTTCCTCGAGATGGCGCGCAAGCTCAGCGTCTTTCTCGGGGACCGATTCCTCGTGACCATCCATCGTCCACGTCTGCCATTCTTGGACGCGATCAAGGCCCGAGCTCGCGCAGAAGATCTCGTATACCTGCAGGTGCTGATGCTCGAGATCCTCCTCGGGGGCGTGGAGACCCTGCACGAGCCCCTCGAGCAGGCCGAGCTCGAGGTCCACGACTTCGAGGCCAGCTTGCTGGAAGGCGGGCGTCTTGGTGTGGTTCCGACGTCGTGGATGGACCCGTTGATCCGTCGATAGGTGGCCGAGAAACCTCCGAAGCCCGACCTACGCGCAGGACACCCGCCGTCTCCGCCTCGCTCGAGCCATCATCCATCACGCTGCGAACGATTCGTTCCTTGATGTCCTGCGATAGGCTCTGCGGATGGAACGATACCGCTTCCGTTTCCTCCAGCTCGCCTACGACGTCGGCGCCAGCATGCTCGTGATTCCGGCGCTTCTCACCGGCGCTCTCGGCCTCACGGCGCTCGCCCTGCAAGCCGTCGAGCAGCCCCACGCGCTCGACCTGCCGCTGTTGACGCTCGAGCCGGGCGCCACGCAGACCACCATCGCCACGCTCGCCGGCTCGATGATGACGGTGATCTCGGTGGTCTACTCGGTGCTCCTGGTCGCGCTGTCGCTGGCCTCGACCCAGTTCTCCACGCGCATCCTCGCCGGCATGATCCGCGACCGCGTGAGCCAAGGGGTGCTCGGCATCTTCCTCGGCACGTTCGCGTGGCAGCTCGTCGCGTTGCGGTCGATCCACCTCGACCCTCCGTGGGTTCCGCCGCTGACGGTCACGATCGCGGTCGGCCTCGTCGTGGTGTCCCTGGCCGCGCTCGTGCTCTTCATCGCCCGGGTGATCCGCAACTTGCAGGCGAACCACATCGTGGATCGCATCGCGCGGGAGTCCGAGCACGTCGTCGACGACGTCTTCCCTCCCCGCGGCGACGCCGCGCCGTGCGACGCCGAACGCCCGGAGCCGCCTGAGAACGCCAGGATCGTCCGCGCGACCGTCTCCGGGTACGTGCAGCTCGTGTCGATCCCGTCCGTGCGGGGCGTGGCCGCCGCCGGGCTCCAGGTGCACCTGCTCCGCCCGATGGGCTCGTTCGTGCCGGAAGGAGCTTCGTTGTGGGCCGTCGCCCCGGCGGCTGCTTGCACTCCCGCCGTCGAGGAGGCGCTGCGGGCCGCCGTCGATCTCGGCCCCATCCGCACCGCGCAAGAGGACGCCGAGTGGGGCCTCCGCCAGATCGTCGACATCGGCCTGAAGGCGATCTCTCCAGCGGTGAACGACCCGAGCACCGGGTGCCTGTGTATCGACCACCTCTCGCGGCTCCTGATCCGCGCGGGCAACCGGGCAGCACCGTCGTCACGGTTTCCGTCGGGCAGCGGCGAGGCCGTCGTGCCCGGTCCGCTGTACAGCGACCTCGTCGACCTCGCGTTCGATCAGATGCGCCAATATGGCAAGAACGACATGGCGATCTGCCTGCGGCTCCTGCGCGCGATCGGCGACGTCGCCGAGGGCATCGAGCACCCCGCCGGACGGGCGCGGCTGCACAAGCATGCCTGCGCCGTCGTGAGGGCTGCCCGGGCCGCCTTTCCCGACGAAGACGTCTCCGAGTTGAGCCGCCGTGCCGCCCGCGTGGAGCGCGCCCTCGGCCGCGCGGTCGCGTAGCGCCACGCCCCAGATCCGTTGCGATCGCCGACAGGGGGTGATCCAGTACCGCCATGGTGGCGACCATCTTTTCGGAGTCGCGCGCCTGAGCGCACCGCATCAGTCGAGCGGCGTGTTCGTCTGGTGGCGCAGCTCGATGATCTCGAAGTCGAACAGGCGCGACAGCCCGTCGTCGCCGGGCACCCGCACCCGCAGGCTGGACGTGGTGGTGCTGTCGAAGCTGCGCCGCCCCTCCGGGGCCACGGGGACCGAGATCTGCTCGCGCGTGGAGAGCGTGTAGGTCTCCACCTCGCCGTCCATGCCGATGTGGCGCGGCCGGGCGCCGGTGACGTCCATGTTCACCTCGAGCTCGCCGAGGCCCATGGCGAGCTCGCGCAGCCGCACGCGGCCGGCGACGGGAAGCGCTGTCCATGTGCAGGTGCAGGCCCAGGGAGCGACGCAGCGCGGCGTTGTCGAGCGTGAGCAACCAGGTCTCTCCGACGGCGCGGCGCGTGGTCACGTCGTAGCGCTCGTCCTCGTTCATGGCGAGGTAGACGGGGGTCATGGTGCGGAAGGCCTCGTAGGTGCCGCCCACGGCCGGCTCGATGCGCTCGCCCGCCACGGTGATGATGGCCTCGCCCGAGGGGCGCGGCTGCACGCGCACCAGCACGTTCTGCAGCACGTCACGCGCGTCGCCCGAGGTGGTCCCGATGCGCAGCGAGCTGACTTGGTACTCGAAGGTGGTGATGCCGTCGGTGGGGTCCACCGCGGCGATCTGCTGGATGGCGTCCAGGCGGAAGTACGCCGCGCTCGGGGTGGCGCCCATGGCGCGCCCGCCAGCCCGCTGCACCGACGTCACGCGCCGCGTGTAGGTGGCTTCGATGTGGGCGCGGCGGCCCAGCTGTTGGGGCAGCGCCGCGTACAAGCGATAGCGCCCATCCGAAGGCACCTCCGGGCCGATGCCCCCGGTGGCGGCGTCCGGCGACTCGCGGAAGAAGTAGCTGTAGACCAGTGAGACCACGCCGATGAGGGCCACCACCGCCGTGGCGGCGCCCAGCGCCTTGAGCCAGACGGGCGGGCCGCTCGGCGCGGGGACCACGCTGCGTCGTGTGCAGAGAGTGCACTCGCCTTTGGGGTTGAGCACCGTGCCGTGGGTGGGGCAGCGTGGAATCTGGGAGACGCTCACGGACGGGAAGGTAGCAGGTCGTCGCAGGCGTACCTACCGTCGCGAGGGCCCGGTGAGCGGGCACCCGGCTGTTGACTCGCCGCGCATTCCCGCGCACCACTTTCACCGACTGTCCCATGCCGCCCGCCATCCGACGCATCGAGACCCTGGTCCCCAAGCGGGCCGCCGACTACGGCGGCAAGGCCTGCCACCTGGCCAAGCTGGCGCGCGCGGGCTTTCCAGTGCCGGCCGCCTTCGCCATCCCTGCCGCCGTGGCCGAGGCGCTGTTCGCGGAGCGGCTCGGCGTGGAAGATCGCCCGGCAGCGCTGCTGGCACGCGAGGTGGTCCCGGAGGCGAGGCTTGCGTCCATCCGCGCGCGCGTGCGGGCCATCGACCTCGGCGCCGCGCTCGAGCGGGAGCTGCGGGAGGCCCTCGACGCCCTGCGCCGTGAGGGCAACGTGAGCTTCGCGGTGCGCTCGTCGTCCACCCGCGAAGACGGCGCCGATGCGTCGGCGGCGGGCTTGCACCAGACGCACCTGCACCGGCAGACCGACGCCGAGGTCTTCGCGGCGGTGCGGGACTGCTGGGCCAGCCTCTTCACCGAGCGCGCGCTCACCTATTTGCGGCGTCACGGCGCCAGCGAAGCGGGCATGGGCGTGGTGGTGCAAGCGATGGTGAACGCCGACGTGGCGGGCGTGGCCTTCACCGCCAACCCGCTCACGGGAGACGGCGGCGAGATCGTAATCACCGCGGCCTACGGGCTCGGCACCTCCGTGGCGGACGGGCGCGTGTCGCCCGACACCATCCGCATCGACAAGGCCACGCGCGGGCCGCGCGACCGCGTCATCGGCGACAAGCTCACGCGAGTGGTGCTCAGGCCAGTGGCCGAGGGCGAACCAATGCAGGGAGAGCCTGGCACCGAGGATGACCTGGCCGCCCGCACCGTCGAAGAAGAGGTGCCCGTCGCGCTCCGCTCCGAGCTGTGCCTCGATGCGGCGCAGGTGGACACGCTCACCACGCTCTCGCTGCGCGTGGAGGAGAGCTTCGGGCAGCCGCAGGACATCGAGTGGGCCTTCGCCGGCGCGCAGCTCTTCATGCTGCAGGCCCGGCCCATCACCACCCCGGTGGACATCGAGAGCTGGCGCAAGCGCGGTGACGTCGCGCGCATCGACCGCGCCCGCATCGTGTGGTCCAACGTGAACGTGGGCGAGGCCCTGCCGGGCGTGGCCACGCCGCTCACCTGGAGCATCCTCAGCAGCTTCAGCGAGCTGGGCTTCCGGCGCGCGTTCGGGTCCCTGGGCTGCAGCGTCCCGCGCGACGCCGAGCTGGTGGGCGAGTTTCGCGGCCGCATCTATCTGAACCTCACCGAGTTCATGAGCATCCTCTCGCAGGTGCCGGGTCTGCGTCCCAAGACGCTGCTGGCGCTGGGCGGTGGCGGCATGGGCGACCGCCTCGAGACGGACATCGTGCCCCGCTCGCGGGCCGCCTTCTTCGCGCGCCTGCCAGTGACCGCGGCGCGCTATGCCCGCGAGAACTACAACATCACAGAGCGCGTGCGCGCGTTCGAGAGCTTCTACGAGTCGGAGCGGCGGCGCATCGAGAGCGTGGACCCGGCGCTGCTCTCGCCCGCCTCCATGGCCGCGCTGCTGCGCGACGTGGAGCACCTCCTGGACGAGGCCGGCGCCGTCATGCTCACGGTCTACGGCAACCTGCTGGCCAGCGTGGTGCTGCTGCAGGGCGTTCTGGCGCTGGTGGTCAGCGAGCAGGCCGACACGGTGCAGCGTGACCTCTTGGGGGGCCTGGCCGACGTGGACAGCGCGGCGCCCGGCGTGACCCTCTATCACATCGCCGAGAGCATCGCGCGCGAGCCCGCCGTGCGCGACGTCATCCTGGGCCAGCCTGCCGGAGAGCTGCGCGTGGCCTCGCTGCCCGATGGCCCCACGCGGCGCAGCCTGCAGCGCTTCCTCGAAGCTTATGGGCACCGTGGCACGCGCGAGGCCGAGGTGGCCGTGGCGCGCTGGGCCGAGGACCCCACGCTGCTGTTCGCCACGCTGCAGATCCACCTTCGCCAGGCGGCGAGCGGAGCGCCCCGCCATCAGAGCCCCGTGCAGATGGCCGAGCGCCAGCGCGTGGCGCGTGAGACGGCGCTCGCGCTCGTGTCGGAGCGCTTGCCCTTGCCCGCGCGCACGGCGGTGCGGCACTTGCTGGCCCTGGTGCAGCGCTTCATGCGGCTTCGGGAGCGCCTGCGCAGCCACGTCACGGCGGTGTTGGGGCTCTTTCGGCGTGTGGCGCTGGACACCTCGCGGCGCATCGAGGGTGTGGAGCCTGCGGCCGGCACCGACGCGGCGTTCTATCTCACCCTCGACGAGATCGACGCCTTCCTGCGCGACGGCAGCGAGAGCCTGGCCGTGCGCGTGCAGCGCCGTCGCAGGCGCGTGGAGCGTGACCGCGCGCTGCCCGACCCACCCGACACGTTCGTGGGCTACCCCCCGCCCGTCAGCATCGAGGCGCCGGACACGGACACGCTGGTGGGGCTGTCAGCCTGCGCGGGCGACGTCACGGGCACGGTGCGCGTGCTCGAGTCCCCGGCGGACGCCGCCCACTTCCAGGCGGGCGAGATCCTGGTGAGCGCGTGCGCCGACGTGGGCTGGTCGCCGTTGTTCCTGGTGGCCTCGGCGGTCGTCACGGACCTGGGCGGGCCGCTCTCGCACGCGGCCATCGTGCTGCGCGAGTACGGCGTGCCCTCGGTGGTGAACGTCAAGAGCGGTACTCGCCTGCTGCGCACGGGTGACAAGGTGCGCGTGGAGGGTGGGGCAGGGCGCGTGCACATCCTCTCGCGGGTGCCGCGCGGCTGACATGAGCGCCGTCTCGCAGTGGGTGAACGGCGTGGGCGTGGTGCATCGCGACGCCGCGCTGCTCATCCTGGCGAAGCCCAGCGGCCTGCCCACCACTACACCCGACGACGCGGACTGCCTGGTGAAGCGCGCACAGCTGCTGGACCCGGAGGCACAGCGACTGCACGCCACCTCTCGGCTGGACGCCGAGGTCAGCGGGCTGGTCACGTTCGCGCGCACGCCGGCGGCGGCCGAGGCGCTGCGCCAGGCACGTGCCGACGGGCGCTATGGGCGTCGCTACATCGCGCTCACGCTCACGCCACCCAAGGCCAGCGAGGGCGCCTGGGACAGCGCCATCTCCATCGACCCGCGCGACCGCCGCAAGCGCGTGGCTGGGCAAGGTGAGCAGGAGAAGGCCGCCCGCTCGCGCTTCCTGGTGGCAGAGCGCATGCCCCTCGGCGCGCTCCTGCACCTGTTCCCCGAGACGGGCCGCACGCACCAGCTGCGGGTGCACGCGCTCGCCGCCGGGGCGCCGCTCTTCGGCGACAAGGTCTACGGCGGCCCCACGCGCGCCACGGCGCCCGATGGTCGTGTCGTCACGGCCCGGCGCACCATGCTGCACTGCGCCGCGCTGCGCCTGCCCAACGTGGCGAGCGGCACCGGCGAGATCGAGCTCACGCTAGACCCGCCGGCCGACTGGCTGAGCGCGTATCGAGGCCTTGGTGGCACAGCGCTCCCCTGAGCGGCCGTGAGCTGCCTCAGGTGGCGTCGAGCGCCGCGTTGACCTCGCGCTCGATGGCCTCGGCGCAGATGTCTTCGATGGACTCGGCCGAGCTGCCCATGCGCTCGCAGTTGCGCTGATACACGAACAGGCGCCCCACCTTGCCGTCGTGTACGTCGTCGGCCAGCGCGCACAGGCGTGGGTCCACGCCCTCGGCGATGACCTCGCGGCCGGGTAGGTTGGCCACCACCACGAGGGCGCCCTCCAGAGCGGCCGACACCCGCTCGGTGAGCTTCTTCATGGCGCCCCGCAGGCGGCGCTCGAAGATGGGCCGCGTGGTGCTCCACGGCGGCGGCGGCGTGGACCCGTCCAGGTCACGCGACTGCAGGAACGCCACCGTGGCGCCCGCGCGGTCTTCCTTCGCGTCCAGCCACAGGCCCAGGTAGTAGAACACCTCGGGGTTGATCTGGTTGTCGCGCGCGGCGGCCTGGATGCGCCCTCCAGCGGCGTCCAGGTCACCCACCTCGAAGTACGCGCGGCCGATCAGGAACTCGAGCTCGGGGTTCTCGAAGGGCCCTTCGGGCAGCTTCTTCAGCGCCTTGATGGCGCGCTCGTGGTCGCCGCCCTGCAGCAGCGCCTCCACCTTGAGCAGCACCGCGTCGGCCGCCGCGTCGGGGGACTCGGCGTGCTCGATGGCCAGGTCGATCAACCGGCAGGCCTCGTCGATCTGGTGGAGCGGGTGCATGAGCAGCTCCGCGGCGTTGAGCAGCGCCTCGGTGAAGAACTCGTCCAGCGCGATGGCCTTCTTGTAGTGCCGCAGGGCCGCTTCCACGTCGCCCTGGGCGGCGCGCACGTAGCCCAGCAGGTTGTGGGCCTCGGGCACCTCGGCCACCTCGAGGCAAGCCAGCGCAGCGGCCAGCGCCCCCTCGAGGTCACCCTCCGCCACTCGCTCCCAGCCTGCATCCAGCTGGTCTGCGACGGGATCGTCCGGCATGTCGTCGTCGTAGTGCATGGTGTCCACCGCGGGGCGGTCGAGCCCCGAGGGACGCCCAAGGTGGGTCTGCCTTGCCTCTCGGTCAAGCAGGCCCCCGAGGTGGGCGCCGCATGGAACCGCCAGCGCTACTGACCGCTCAGGAACAGGCCGATGAGACCGTCCGTGCGAGTGGCCGCGTCGGGGGCGTCGAGCGGCGCCGTCTCACCCGGGCCAGCGGCGCGGATGCGGACGCTCTCGGCGTCCAGGTGGCTGAGGTCCCAGCGACCCGTGTCGTCGTAGGCCACCAGCACGGCAGGCACGGGCCCCACCAGCGTCTCGAGGGTGAGCACGCGTCCGTCCGAGAGGCGATGCACGCGCGTGGACGAGCCCACCGTCATGACGGCCAGCGTGCCGTCTTCGGAGATGGCGTCTGGGCGGCCCTCACAGGGCGCGAAGTCCACCTGCTCTCCGGTGCGGGCGTCTACGCGCACCGCGCGCGCGCCCTCGCACGTGAGCACGTAGGTGCCCGCGAAGTTGGTGCTCACGTCGTCCTGCCACACCGGCATGCGGTGCTGCACAGCGCCATCCAGCGACGTGACCACGGCGGTGGCATCCTCGCGCGCCACGATGCGCAGCCCGTCGGGCGTCACGCGCACGAGCGCCAGCATGCCGGGGGCGGTCCAGGTCTCGCGCTCGCGCAGCGCCACCGTGTCGACCACGTGCACCACGCGGTCCGTGGTCTGCACCACCAGCAACCGGTCGTCGTTCGAGGTGGCCGAGCTGGACACGCTCTCGAACACCAGACGCTGGCGCCCACGCGCGTCGTAGAGCGTCAGCGTGTTCTCGCCGCTGATCCCGAACGCCCCCGCCGCGAACATGCGCAGCCCGAAGTAGCCGTCGGGGCGGGTGCCCTGCGCGCGCAGGCGCCCGGTGCGAGTGTCGTAGACTTCCCACCAGGTCTCGCGCTGCGAGCCGTCGCGCGTGGCGTCCAGAAACCCGAGCGCCGCGCCGTCGGACGCCAGTTGCCCGGCCTGCAGGCATCCGTCCTCGCCCCCGCAGCTCACGCGCGACGTACGGGCGAAGGCGATGCGAACCGCACGGTCATTGCCCTCGCGCAGCACGCTCACGTGTCCGTCCTCGCGGCTGGCGGTCACGCGCCCATCCCGCGTGGACAGGTGGCCTTCGCGCACGGTCACGTCGCGGTCGAAGAGACAGCCTCCATAGTTGCTGAGCTGAACGATCTGGCCGTCTCCCGCGCGCTGCGGTGGGTTCTCGTTGCCGCAGCCCAGCGTGCGCATGCCGTCGGCCCCGAAGCGCGACACGCCGTTGCGCGACCGCGTGAACAGCGTGCGGCCATCCACGCTGAAGTCCGCCCCCCAGATGCTGACCTGCGAGCCATCTTGCACGAACCGGGTGTGAGGTTCCGTCTCACCCACGCGCGTGATGCTGGGCACGTCGCTCACGTGGAACTGCCAAGTGCCGTTGGGCGAGTGGAGCAGGGCGGTCACGCCATAGTCGCGCGGCGCCGTGTCGGGCAGCGGCTGCGACGCGCCGGCAGCGTCGAAGAACAGGGCGTCGCCGTTCTGCGTGAGGACGAAGAAGCCGCCGTCCCCGGGCAGCACGGCGCTGACGGAGGCGTAGTCGTCTGGGCCGAGGCCAGCGTCCGACAGCAGCACCCGTGCGTTGACCCGCCCGGACTCCGACTCCAGCACCACGATCTCGTCGCTGCTGCTGGCCACCAGCCAACGACCGTCGGCGCTGTAGTCGAGGCGGACGCGGGCGCCGCTCAGCGGGGCATCGGCGCGCACGCGTGCCGTCAGCGAGTCCAGCAGCTCCACGCGGCCGGGACGACCCAGCGCGAGCTGACCGCCGTGAGGGCGGAAGGCCACCCGGTACCCGTCGTTGTCCGCGTCGCCGCTGGGAACCTGGCCCTCTCCTCGAGGAGGCTCTCATGGCGCACCACGCTCAGATCGGCAGCGTTCAGGTACGTGAACGTGGTGCCGAGGTCCGTGATCAGCGCGAGGCGTGCGCCGCTGGGCGAGTAGCTCGTGACGGTGGCGTCCGGCTCGTCCAGGTGGGTGGGGAGGGTGGCCCGCAGCTCTCGACCATCATCGAGACGGGTGGTCACCACCGCGAGACCGTCCGCGCTCGGCATGGCGCGCGCCACCTGGTCTCCACTCGGGTGGAGCGCCACCAGCGTGTAGACCTGCCAGCCCTCGAGGGCCGGCACCGTGCGCAGCGTGTCGGAGTGCAGGTCCCACAGCACGGGCGCGCGGTCGGGGCTCACGGTCATCACGCGCGAGCCACTGCGGTCCACTTGGAGCTGCGGATACGTTCCGTCGTACCAAGGACGCGCATAGCCACGCAGCGCGCCACTCTCCACGTCGTAGGCCACCAGCTCGCCGTGCGTGCTGATGGCGAACAGCCGCTTGCTATCCGGCGAGAAGACGGCGCTCACCAGCTGCCGGCGGATGGCCGTGCGCGCTACGGGCCGCACGGGCGACAGCGGACCGCCCTCGCGCACGATGGGCGGCGCGAGGTCGTCCGTGTTCAGCAGGTTGCGCGCCGCCGGCGGCAACTCCACCGGCGTGGTCACCACCGGCGTGGACCCCCCACAGCCGAGCGACAGCGCCGCCAGGAAGAGGGCGGCCCCACCGCCCCGCGTCGAGAGCTTCGTGGAACAACCCTTTTCAGGAGCGCGCATGGGAGACCTCAGGGAATGTCGAAGGTGGCGAAGGTGGCGCGCTGATCGGCCGCCAGCATGAGCTGGTAGGTGCCGAGGATGCTGCCGCCCACCGAGATGCTGACCACGCCAGTGGTGGGACCCGCGTTGGAGCTGCACTGGTCGCCGGCCCAGTAGTGGACCTCCACCGTGTAGCGCCCGCTCGGGGGCTGCACGCCGCCCCAGTACACGTTCTCGATGCGGTTGTTGGCCTGCGAGGTGTTGCAGTTGCCACGCGCATCCTGGTCCAGCACGCCGCCGCTCGGGGCCTGCGGCTGGCTGTAGAAGATGCGAGAGCCCTGTGGGTCGTACACGTAGAGGTCGAGGTCCGCGCCCGTGTTCCAGGCCAACGTGATCTGCACGTCGCCCGAGGAGTAGCCGCAGCCCTCGTCGATCTGACCATTGCAGTTGTCGTCGAGGCCGTTGCAGATCTCCTGGGCGCCCTGCACGCAGCTGGACTCCAGCACGACGACGCCGCTGGGCGTCTGGGTCTGGGTCTGCTGGGTCTGCACGGTGACCCCGGGGCCGGTGGTGCGCGCGGTGGTGCGAACGTAGCAGCCACCCGTGGTGAGGAACGCCAGCGCCATCAGGATGGTGGTGGTGGACTGAAAGGCAAAGCGATAGGTGTTCATACGGGCTCCTGGATGCGGGAGGGCGTCAGCGCTCTCGTACGCCAAAACGAACCGCCACCTTCCCCCACATCGGGGTCATTTGTCGAGGGGCAGCAGTGACGTTGGAATGGCCAACCTCGCGAAGGGCACAGCCAGGTCTTCGGGCAGCGGCGCGGTGACCCGGGTCATCTCCCCGGAGCGTGGGTGCGGGAACGTCAGCCAGGCCGCGTGCAGGGCCATGCGTTCGATGCCGCAGTCCTCGTGGCAGCGCGCGTTGAAGCGTCCGCGGCCGTACTGCATGTCGTACACGATGGGGTGCCGCAGGTGCTTCCAGTGCCGCCGAATCTGGTGTAGCCGGCCGGTCAGCGGGCGCACCTCCACGAGTGCGTAGTGAGCCAGCTGGTGCACCACGCGGTACTCGGTCTGCGCCGGCACGCGCTCGCCCTCTTCGCCGCGCGGAATGGCGTAGTCGATCAACCCCTCGGCGGGCTCCGGCCGGCCGCGCACCAGCGCCAGGTAGCGCTTGTCCACGCTGCCCGCTTCGAACGCGCTGTTGAGCGTGCGCAGGGCCTCGGGATGCAGCGCGAAGAGCAGCGCTCCGCTGGTGCCGCGGTCCAGGCGGTGCGCGGGGAACACCTCCCGGTCCAGCTGGTTGCGCACCAGCGACATCATGACCACGCGGTCCTGTGCCCAACCGCGGTGCACGATCAGCCCCGCCGGCTTGTTGACCACCACCACGTCTTCGTCCTGGAAGAGGATGGCGATCTCGGGGCGGGGCGCGGGCGGCGGCGGGGCGCTCATGGCGCTGGCATGCGCTGGCCGGCGCACGCTGTCGAGCGGTGCACGGGCCGTGCTGACACGCGCGGAGTACACTCGCCCCCGGATGAGCACGTTGGCTGAGAACGAAGCGTTCGTGATCGACGTCGCGCGGGCGCTGCACGTCTATGGCCAGCCCGCGCACCGCGTGGAGGCGCTGCTGGCGGCGCTGAGCGCGCGCCTTGGCACGCAGGGGCAGTACTTCTGCACGCCCACGGCGGTGTTCATCGCCTTCGGAACGCCGCCAGCGCAGCGCACGTTCCTGGTGCGCAGCGAGGCCGGCGAGCAGGACCTGTCCAAGCTGGCAGACCTGGACGCGCTGGTGAACGCCGTGGCGCGGGGCGAGCTGGACGCCCACGCGGGCTCCGAGCGGCTGCGCGCCATCGTGGGTCGCAAGCCGCGCGTGCACCCGCTGTTGCGGCTGGCCGTGCACCCACTGGTGGCGGCGCCCGCGGCGCTGTTGCTCGGTGGCGGTCCGCTCGAGGCCGTGGTGGCGGGGGGCATCGGCTTCCTGGTGGGCATGCTCGAGCGCGTGGCCGAGCGGGCGGAGCCCGTGGCGCGGCTGTTCCTGCTGTTGGGCAGCGTGGTGGCCTCCGTGACCGCGGCGGCGGCGGGTGTCTTCTTGCCCGAGCTCGCCGTGCAGCTGGCCACCGTGGCGGGCATCTACATGCTGGTGCCGGGACTCTCGCTGACCACGGCCATGAACGAGATCGCCACGGGCCACCTGGTGTCCGGCACCGCGCGCTTTGCCGGCGCGCTGGTGTCGTTCCTGTCCATCGCCGTGGGCGTGGCGCTCGGCGGCGCGCTCATCGCCAGCCTGTACCCCGAGGCCCCTCCGCCGCTGGCCACGCCCGTGCGCGCGGCCTTCTGGCCCTTCGTGGGCCTGTTGGTGGCGCTGCCCGCCGTCATGGTGCTGCTGCGTTCGCAGGTGCGTGATGCCCTGCCCACCCTCCTCGTCGCCACCTCGGCGTTCTCGGCCGGACAGCTGGCCGCCCCCCTGTTCGGAGGCGCGCTCGGCCCTCCGCTGGCGGCCACCGTCGCCGCGTTGGTGTTGGGCCTCGGCAGCAACGCGTTCGCGCGCATCACCGACCGCCCCGCCGCGCTGGTCATGGTCCCGGGCATCCTGCTGTTGGTCCCGGGCAGCATGGGCTTCCGCAGCGTGGCGTCGTTCCTGCGCCGCGACGTGATCGCCGCCGTGGACACCGCGTTCGCCGTGGGCCTGGTGGCGGTGTCGCTGGTGGCGGGGCTGCTGCTCGCCAACCTCATCCTGCCGCCACGCAAGGCGCTCTAGCCACATGGAACACTTCGACGTCGACATCGCCATCATCGGCTCTGGCTTCGGTGGCAGCGTGAGCGCGCTCCGGCTCGCCGAGAAGGGCTGGAGCGTGGCCGTGCTCGAGCAGGGGCGGGAGCTCCGCGACGAGGACATCGCCGCGGCGGGCGCCGACCCCAAGAAGCTGGCCTGGGCCCCTGCGCTCGGCCTCAAGGGCTTCTTCGCGCAGGACGTGTTCGAGCACGTGGGCATCGTGCGCGGGGTGGGCGTGGGCGGTGGCTCGCTGGTGTACGCGGCCGTGCTGCTCGAGCCCAAGCGCGCGTTCTACGAGGACCCGGCCTGGCGCGACCTGTCCGCCGACTGGGAGCAGGAACTCCGGCCGCACTACGCCGCCGCGAGGCGCATGCTGGGCGTGGTGCCCAACCCCTATCACGGGGTGCAGGACGACTGGCTGCGCGGCGCGGCCGAGCGCATGGGCGTGGCAGACACGTTCGACACCGTCCCGCAGGGCATCTTCTTCGGTGACCCCACGCGCAGCACGCCGGACCCATTCTTCGACGGGGAGGGTCCCGCGCGCACCGGCTGCAGTCAGTGCGGTCGCTGCATCACCGGCTGCGCGTACGGCGCCAAGAACACGCTCGACCGCAACTATCTCTTCTTCGCGCGTAGGCTCGGGGCAGAGGTGCTCCCCGAGCGGCAGGTGACCCACGTGGAGCCGCTCCGGGGCGGTGGCTACCTCGTCCATCAGCGCCACCCGTGGGAGCGCGGCCGGCGCTATGCACCGTTGCGCGCACGCAAGGTGGTGCTCGCGGCGGGGAGCCTCGGCACGCAGGAGATCCTGTTCGCGTCGCGAGAGCGCTACGGCTCGCTGCCCCGGCTCCCGCGCTCGCTCGGGCAGCACGTGCGCACCAACAGCGAGGCCATCGTGGGCATCCTCGCGAACGACGAGCGCGTGGACGTCACGAAGGGGGCCACCATCTCGAGCCACTTCTACCCGGATGCGCACACGCACGTCACACAGAACCGCTTCCCCGAGAGCTACGGCTTCATGCGCTGGTACATGGGCCCGCTGGTGGATGGCGAGAGGCCGCTCCCGCGGGCGCTGCGCACCCTCCGTCAGCTGGTCACGCACCCGCTCACGAGCACGCGCTCGTTCCGTGGGCGCGACTGGCACAAGCGCATCTCCGTGCTGACCGTCATGCAGCACGCCGACAACGAGATCAGCTTCTCCTACGGCCGCACCGCGCTCCGAGGGTTCCGCCATGGGTTGGTCTCGCGCATCAGCAAGGGCCAGCGCTCGCCCTCGTTCCTTCCGCAGGCCAACGCCGCCGCGCGCGCTTTCGCCGAGGCCAGCGACGGAACGCCGCTGAACACGCTCATGGAGAGCGTGGGCAACCTCTCGGTCACCGCTCACATCCTGGGTGGTGCGGTGATGGCGGCTGGGCCGGAGCACGGCGTCATCGACGTGAACCACGAGGTGTTCGGCTACCCCGGGCTCTACGTCATGGACGCGGCCGCCATCCCGGCGAACCTGGGCGTGAACCCCAGCCTCACCATCGCCGCGCTGGCCGAGCGCTTCGGCGCGCGCTTCCCGGCCAAGGCGCGCTGACCGGCACGGCGCAGAAGTCACGGGCGCGAACGCCGGACCTTGAAGCAGCATGGGGTTCCTCCACACTGCCTCCATGAATCTCTGGACGTTCGACACCCCCGCTGGTCCCGCCACCCTCCGACTCGCCCGCGTGGAGGACGTCCCCACCCTCATCGCGCTCAACAAGCGCTGCTTCCCTTCCATGGCCGAACACAACGTGGTCTGGAACAAGGGGCAGCTGACCAATCACATCCGCCTCTTCCCCGAGGGGCAGATCGTGGTGGAGCGCGATGGGGTGCTCCTCGGGGCGTGCGCGAGTCTGATCGTGCGCATGGGCACGGACGACTACCGTCCGCACACCTATTCCGGCATCACGGACGGCGGGTACTTCCACAGCCACGACCCGGAGGGCGACACGCTGTACGGCGCGGACGTGTACGTGGACCCGGACGCGCGCGGCACGGGCGCTGGGCATCAGCTCTACGAGGCGCGTCGGCGTCTCTGCCGCCAGCGCAACCTGCGGCGCATCGTCGCGGGTGGACGCCTCCACGGCTACCTGGAGCACGCGGCGGAGATGACGCCGGCCCAGTACATCCGAGCGGTGGAGACCGGGGAGATCCGAGACCTGGTGCTGAGCTTCCAGCTGCGCGAGGGGTTCATCGTGCGCGGGCTGCTGCGCAACTACATCATCGACCCCAACAGCAAGAACCACGCGACGTTCATCGAGTGGACCAACCCGGACTACGAGGCGCAGGACGAGAGCAAGCTTCGCAAGGTGCGGGTGGCTGCGGTCCAGTACCAGGTCCGCAAGGTTGCGTCGTTCGAGGAGTTCGCGGAGCAGATCACCTACTTCGTGACCACTGCCGCGGAGTACCGCGCCGACTTCGTAGTGTTCCCCGAGTTCACCAGCATGCAGCTGCTGTCGATGGCCTCGCTCAAGAACCTGCCCGCGCAGGATGGCATCGCGCGCCTGTGCGACCTCGAAGAGGAGGTCATGGGGCTGTTCAAGGGGCTGGCAAAGCGCTTCGGGCTGCACATCATCGCGGGCACGCACCCCGTGCGGCGCGAGGGCACCATCTACAACGTGGCGCCCATCGTGTTCCCCGACGGCTACGTGGTGTTCCAGCCGAAGCTGCACATCACCCCGGCCGAGAGGCGCTTCTGGGGAATCGACGGAGGCAGTGAGCTGCGCGTGATCTCCACCCCCAAGGCCAAGATCGGGGTGCTGATCTGCTACGACTCCGAGTTCCCCGAGGCGGCGCGCTACCTGGCGGACGCCGGCGTGGAGATCCTCTTCGTGCCCTACTGCACCGACGACCGGCAAGGCCACGCGCGGGTGCGGTACTGCTCGCACGCGCGCGCCATCGAGAACCAGATCTACGTGGTGACGGCGGGCATGGTGGGCAACCTGCCCAGCGTGCCGGCCATGGACATCCACTACGGTCAGGCGGCCATCTTCACGCCCAGCGACTTCGAGTTCTCGCGCGACGGGATCCACGCCGAGGCGGACAGCAACGTGGAGACCATGCTGGTGGCCGACCTGGACATCCACGACCTCTACCGCTCGCGCTCGAGCGGCAGCGTGCGCCCGCGCTTGGACCGGCGCCTGGACCTCTTCGAGTTCCACGCGCACCTGCGCAACGACCTCGAGATCCTCAATCCCGAGGAGGCCGAGCCCATTGGGCCAACCCCTGAAGACGACGACGAGTAGGGCGCCGGGGGGTCGCGCCGTGGCGTGGGGGCGGGCCCGGGGCGCGCGCGTGCGGAGGGGCGTGGGTGGCCGCGGGGGGTCGGGCGGCGGGGGCGCGCGCGCGGGTGGGGCGGCGGTCGCGCCGCCGGGGCGGCGTGCCTCCGGCGCGTGCTCCTCGCGGGCGCGCCGGGGGCTGCGCGGGGGGGGGTGGAGCGGGCGGCTGCGGGGCCGAGGGCGTGGTGCGGCGCAGGGTGGGGGCGTGGTCCCCGTGGGGCGACGTGGGGGGGGCGGCGGGGGCGGGGGGCTGGTGGCGGTGCGCTGGGGCCGGGGCGCGGCCTGCGGCCCGGCGTCCAGCGGCGGGCCGCCGGGTCCCGGGTGCTGCTGCTGTGGCCTCCGGGTCGGCCTCGCGGGGTGCCGTGCTGGGCCGCTCGGGCGGGCTCTGGCCTCACGTGCCGCGCGCAGCCGTGGTTGGGCCCCGGGGCGCGGTGTCTGTCGCTGTTCACGGCGGCGGCCTCTCTGCGCGGGGCTGCGGCTCGCTCCGGTCCCGGGGCGTGGCGCTCTGCGCCGGTTCGGTGGGGCGCTGGCTGGGGCGGTGCTGGCGTCCGCGGTGGCCGTGGCGCGCAGGCAAGGGCACGGTGGCCGGGCGGGCCGGGCCGGGCGGGTCTTCGGATCCTGGCCGGGGTCCGGGGCGGCGTGGGTTGGCCGTGGGCGCCGGCGGCGGGGCGGGCTCGCGTTGGGTTTGCGCCGGGGGGGGCCGGGGCGTCTCGCCACGCTGCGCGTCGCTGCGGACTCGGTGCGCCCTCTGACCGCCCGCTCGCGTGAGCTCCCCCGCCGGGCTCGCGGGCGCTGGGGCTTCCGGGTGTTCTGGCCGGCGTCGGTCCGGCGCCGGATGCCGTGGTGGCAGGCCGGTGGCGTCGGGCACGGTCCGGCCACGGGCGGAGACGGCGGGGCCCGCGGGCGGGCCGTGGCGGCCCGGGGGTGCTCGTGGTGTCGGGGGTGTCGCTCGGCACGGGCCGCGGGGCCGCTGGCTCTCGTGGTGCTGCGGCCGCCGCCTGCTCTGCTCGTGGGCCGCCCGGCGGCGATGCTGTGGGCTGGTTCGGCTTCGGGGCGGGGCCTCTCTCCTCTGCTCGCTGGGCCCGGCCGTTCGCGCGGGGCCGCGGCGCGCTCCTGCACGCCACGCTCGTGGTGCCGGGGGGCGCCGCTCCTTCGCCGCTTTGCGTCCGCGGCGCCGCTGGCGTCAGACCGGGCGCGCGAAGAGTTCTTCCACGAAGACCAGATCCGGTCCGTGAGGCACCTCGAGGTTGCACGTGAGCTCCCAGAACAGGCCGAACTCGCCGCCACGAAAGGTGAAGAAGGGCGAGCCGCGCGGCGGGAGCGGCATGCGGCCTTGCCACTGATCGCCCACGCGCTCGAGGCTGACCTCGGCGCGGTAGCGCTCGCCCCGCGGGAAGTCACTCGTCGCGAACACGTCGCCCTCGCGCACTAGGAGCGTGGCCTTCGCGCGCCGAACTCCCACGCGGCTCGGCACGACGAGCGCGCAGGCCAAGTGGTCGCGCGTCTCGCTCACGCGGTATCCCTCGATGCTGGACTCCACCTTCACCGTGACGCGGGGCCGGCCCGCGCGCTGAAAGAGGGCCCGGTTGAGCACCACCGGTGCGGCGAAGCCCAAGAGCGGCATCAAGCACAAGGACCCTCCCACCACGGCGGGCGGCGCCAGGAAGAACACAGCGACCAGCCCCACGAAGGTGGTGAGCGCACCGGCCAGCAGCTCCTCGATGCGCAGCTTGGGCAGGCTGGTGGGGGCCACCTGGACGTCCAGGCCCCACCCTTCGTGCGGGACCACGCGCAGCGCATGACGCCACACCGTGTTCACGTCCCAGAGCACCTGCGCCTCGGCCTCGAGGTGCCAGGCCACGCTCACCACCTCACCTTCGTGTGAGTACGCAGGCTGCGCCGGGATGGCGAACGAGAAGTCGAAGGTGCGCGTCTCGCCTGTGCGCCACGACCCCACCGGAAGTGAGGTCGCCGCGTGGCTGTGCGTGCTGGACGCCTGCGGCGACCCCGTGACCGTCACGAGCCGGAGCGCCAGCGACTCGGGGACCACGTCGCGCGACACGCGCACGTGGAGCTTGCCCATGACCGGCGAGCCGGGACCCAGGGACTCCACGTCGGACTGGAGCTCGAACTCGAAGGCGAGCGCAGACGTGGTCATGGAACGCGGACGGAATCGGGGACTAGCGTCGAGGGGGACATGCGTCGATCCTACCCCACGCCCGGCGTTCCGTGCCGCATCCTACGCCTCGGAGAACCTCCTCGTGAGCGACAAGCCCCGCAAGTCCGTTTCGTTGAAGCACCTCGCGCTGCTCGTGCTGGTGGCGCTGGTCGCCTATCTCGCGTTCTACCCCGTGCCCGCGGACCCGGTCGCCTGGTCGGCGCCGCCTGCGCCGGGCTTCGAAGGCCCGTTCGCGCCCAGCGTGGACCTCTCGCGGCAGGACCGTCTCGTGCCCGAGCTGACCGGCGCCGAGGCCCTCACCTTCGACGCGCAGGGGCGGTTGGTCACGGGCCTGCTCGATGGCCGCATCATCCGGCTGGAGGAGGGCGGACAGGTGACCACCATCGTGAACACCGAGGGCCGCCCGCTCGGTATGGTCTACGCACCCGATGGCACGCTGTACGTGGCCGATGCGCTCCGTGGGTTGCTCTCGGTCTCGCCCACCAACGAGATCCGGGTGCTGGTCCGCAGCCACGAAGGCCGCAACATGGCGTTCGTGGACGACGTGGACCGCCTGCCGGACGGGCGTCTGGTGTTCACGGATGCGTCGGACCGGTTCGGTCTCGACGAGTGGAAGCTCGACCTCATCGAGCATCGCCCGCGCGGGCGCGTCTTCGTGTACGACCCGGCCACGCAGACCAACACGCTGCTCACCAGCGGGCTGTTCTTTGCGAACGGTGTGGCGGCGTCGGCCGACGGTTCGTTCGCGTTGGTGTGCGAGACGGGCGCGTACCGCGTGCAGCGCATCGAGCTCACGGGGCCGCGCGCCGGCGAGCACGCTCCGGTCATCGAGAACCTGCCCGGTTTCTGCGACAACATTCGGCGGAGCGAAGACGGCCAGAGCTTCTTCGTGGCGCTGCCTTCCCCACGGGACGCCGTGCTGGACGCCACGGCCTCGCTGCCGAGCCTGCGCCGTGTGATCCTGCGGCTCCCCGAGGCGGTGCAGCCCGCACCGAAGGAGTACACCTCGTTCATTCGCATCGACGGAACCGGGCGAGTGCTGCAGGTGGGCCACGCCACGCACGATGGCTCCTACGGCCCTGCTACCACGGCCATCGACCACGGCGGGGCGCTCTACTTCGGCAGCCTCTCGGCAAGCGGCGTGGGCCGCGTTCGCGCCCAGTGAGTCCGACGCAGACGCGTCCTAGGCGTGGTGGTGCTGACCCCGGGCGCGGCCACGCCGCGCCGCCAGCAGGGCCCGCAGGATGGTCTTGCGCGTGTCCGCCGGGTCGATGACCGCGTCGATCTCCAAGAAGCTCGCGGACTCGGTGGCCTTGCCCTGCGCGTACATCTTGCGAAGCAGCTCTTGGAACAGCGCCTCGCGCTCGCGCGGGTCCGCCACGGCTTCGAGCTCCTTGCGGTAGCCCAGCTGCACGGCGCCTTCGAGCCCCATGGCGCCGAACTCCCCGGTGGGCCACGCCGCCGTGTACACCGGCTTGCCCAGGCTCCCGCCGGCCAGCGCCATGGCGCCGAGGCCATAGGCCTTGCGCAGGATGATGTTCACGATGGGCACCTTCACGCCCGCGCCTGCCACCATGAGTTGGGACATGCGGCGCACCGCACCCAGTCGCTCGCTGTCGATGCCCACCATGAAGCCGGGGGTGTCGGTGAGCACCACCAACGGCAGCCCGAAGGCGTCGCACAGCTGCACGAAGCGCGTGGTCTTCTCGGAGGCCACCACGTCCACGGCGCCCGCGAGGTGCTGGCAGTCGCTCGTCACCAACCCCATGGGGATGCCCTCGAGGCGCATGAAGCCCGTGATCACGTTGCGGCCATAGGGGCGGCGCAGCTCCATGAAGCTGCCCTCGTCGGCCAGCGTCTCGATGACCCGCCGCACGTTGTACCCAAAGCGCCTGTCGTCCGGCAGGGCGTCGCGCAGCGCGCTCTGGTCGTGCGCCGTCCAGGTGGCCACGCGCCCCTGGAAGTAGCTCAGCACCTTCTTCGCGGCGGCGGTGGCGGCGGCCTCGTCGGCGGCCACGATGTCGATGACGCCGTTGGCCTCCTGCACCTCGGTGGGGCCAATCTCCGTGGGGGCGTGCTTCCCGAGGCCGCCGTACTCGATCATCGCCGGGCCAGCCATGCCGATGTACGACGTCTTGGTGGCGATGGTGATGTCGGCGCAACCGAAGAGCGCGGCGTTACCGGCAAAGCAGAAGCCGTTGTTCACGGCGATACGCGGCACCTGCCCGCTGAGGCGCCCCCAGCTCAGGAACGAGCCGACGTCGAGGCCCGAGACGCCGGTGGCGATGTCGGTGTCGCCCGGCCGCCCGCCGCCGCCCTCCGTGTACATGACCACGGGCAGCCCCAGCTGCTCGGCCAGCTCGCACATGCGGTCCAGCTTCTTGTGGTGGTAGAAGCCCTGCGTCCCGGCCAGCACCGAGAAGTCGCCGATGATGACCACGGTCTGCGCGGCTTCCTCGCCCACGAGCGAAGCGTTGACCGACCCGATGCCCGTGATGAGTCCGTCGGCCGCCGTCTCGAGCTGCAGGTCTTCGTAGGACCGCCGGCTGCGCTGCGCCGCGACAGCCAGCTGTCCGTATTCCAGGAAGGACCCGTCATCCACGAGGTCGTGCAGGTTCTCGCGGGCGGTGCGGAAGCCCTTCTCGTGCCGCTTGCGCGCCGCCTCGCTGCGCGCCTCGTCTTCGGTGCGGGCCAGGCGCTCGTACAGCGCGCTCAGCTCGGGGCGCGTCTTCTGGGTCATGGGGCTGTCTCCTCGAGCATCGCTCGGGAGCTACTCTGCCTCCTCGCGCGGAGCAACACCCGCCAGATCGCGCGCGAGCTGCTTCTTGGCCGCCATGTCGGTGCCCCGCAGGATGTGGATGCGCTGCGCCTGCGGGCTGCCTGCGCCGTGCATGGACTCGGTCAGGTAGCCCACCGCGTTGCGGCCCAGGGTCATGTTCTCGATCAGCCGCATGATGCGCATGCGCTCCTCGGTGGGGATGTCGCCGCGCCCGCGCAGGTACTTCTCGATGAGCGGGCCCACCTCTTCGCTGCGGAAGTCGGCCTCGGACGGCATGGTCACCATCAGGCCGCCGGCCAGGTCCTGCGCCAGCCGCGCGATCTCGTAGGGGAAGCGCGTGACGTTGTGCTTGCACACGTTCGACAGCGTGGCGTCGTTCATGAAGATGCCGCTCGGGAGCTGCTTCGCCTGGTGCGACGACGCGATGCCGCACGAGTAGATGGTCTCGTTCAGGTGGATCATCTCCACCAGCTTGTCCTTGATGTGCGACACGTTCTCGACGCCGTTGCACTCCGCGACCGCGGCCGCGGCGCCGATCAGCACGTCGCCGAGGCCGGTCTTGCACACGTAGCTGGCGCGGTGATAGGCGGTGAAGCGCGCCACCATCTCCTGCGCGTACTCGTACTCACCGTCCATGAACACGTGCTCGTTGGGGACGAACACGTTGTCGAAGTGCACCAGCACCTCTTGGCCGCCGAACTCGGCGTTGCCCACGTCGATGCTGCCCCCCTCCATGGCGCGGCTGTCGCACGACTGCCGGCCGTACACGTAGGTGATGCCGTCCACGTCACCCGGGACCGCCGCCACCACCGCGTAGTCGCGGTCGGCCGCCGTCATGTTCATGGTGGGCATCACGCAGATCCAGTGCTGGTTCCAGCCGCCGGTCATGTGGGCCTTCGCACCGGTGATGTACACACCCTCGGGCGTGCGCTTGGTCACGTGCAGGAACATGTCCGGGTCGAGCTGCTCGTGCGGTCGCTTGCTGCGGTCGCCCTTCGGGTCGGTCATGCCGGCGGCCACCAGCAAGTTCTTGCGCTGCAGCTGCTCGAGCCACACCAGGAAGCGCTGGTGGTACGCGCTGCCCTTGGCCGCGTCGATCTCGAACGTGATCGAGTGCAGCACCGAGATGGTGTCGAGCCCCGTGCAGCGCTGGAAGCACGTGCCCGTGAGCTGCCCCATGCGCCGCTGCATCTTGTTCTTGGCCACCAGGTCGTCCGGCGACTCCACGATGTGCAGGAAGCGGTTGACCTTCTTGCCCACGATGGGCGAGTGCGCCGTGGCCAGCTCGGGCTCCGCCTCGGCGAGGTCATAGCTCGCGCGCAGCGCGTTGATGGAAGGCCGGATGATGGGGTGGTCCACCGGCTCGTCCACCAGCTTGCCGAACAGGTAGAGCTTGGTGCCGCGCCCGCGCAGGCTCTCGATGTACTCCGCGCCGTTGGTGATGGTGGGCATGCGCGCCCAGCGCGCCTCGGCCGTCTCGGGCTCACGCCAGCTGGTGGGGTTCCCTTGGTCCATGTGCGTCTACCTCTTCCGCGCCGTGCGGCTCACAGTTGTGCAATCGCGCCGCTCGCGAGCAGCGCGTCGAGCTGGTTCTGATCGAAGCCGCACTCTCGCAGAACCGCGAGGGTGTCGGTGCCGGGCATGCGCGCCGGCGTGGGTGTGCCCGACGCGGTGCGGCTGAAGCGCGGCGTGGGCCGGGGTTGCACCGCGCCCTCCACGGTCACGAAGCTCTCACGCGCCACGTTGTGCGGGTGCTGCGGCGCCTCTGCGATCGACAGCACGGGCGCGAAGCACACGTCGGTGCCCTCCATGAGCGCGCACCACTCGTCGCGTGTCTTGCCGCGCATCACCTCGGCGAGGCGCGCCTTCTGGTCGGGCCAGCGGCGTGTGTCCAGCTGCTTGCCGAACACGGCCGGGTCGAGCTCGGCCTTCTCCATGAGCAGCTGGTAGAACTTGGTTTCGATGCTGCCGATGGCCACGTGCTTGCCGTCCGACGTCTCGTAGGTGTCGTAGAAGTGCGCGCCCGTGTCGAGCATGTGCGTGCCGCGCTGGTCCGTGAACATCCCCTGCGCGCGCAGGCCGTAGAACATGGCCATGAGGGCCGCCGAGCCCTCCACCATGGACGTGTCCACCACCTGGCCCTGGCCGCTGCGCTGCGCCTCGAGCAGGCCGCACACCATGCCGAACGCCAGCATCATGCCGCCGCCGCCGAAGTCGCCCACCAGGTTCAAGGGCGGCATGGGCTGCTCGTCGCGGCGCCCCATGGCGTGCAGCGCGCCCGAGAGCGCGATGTAGTTGATGTCGTGGCCGGCCACCTGCGCGAGCGGCCCGTCTTGCCCCCAGCCAGTCATGCGGCCGTAGACCAGGCGCGGGTTGCGCGCGAGGCAGTCGTCGGGGCCCACGCCCAGGCGCTCCGTGACGCCGGGCCGGAAGCCCTCGATGAGCCCGTCGGCGTGCTCGCACAGCTGCAGCAACGCAGCCGCGCCCGCCTCCGTCTTGAGGTCCAGCGCGATGCTGCGGCGGTTTCGGAACAGCACGTTGTGCCCCACGTAGGCCGACGGGTTGCCGCCGGGGCGGTCGATGCGGATGACCTCCGCGCCCATGTCGGCCAGCATCATGCCGCAGAAGGGGCCCGGGCCGATGCCCGCCAGCTCGAGGATGCGGAGGCCGCTCAGTGGTCCAGACATGGTGTCCTTTGCTGTGTCCTAGGGTACATGCCTGGGGAGGCTACCACGCTTGTCACCATCTGGTGAATTGGAGATGGGCTGGCGAGATGTCGTTTGACGCTACACGCGCGATCCGGCACCAATCGCGAGTCTTTTGGGAGTCATGCGCTTCGACACGCCCCTTACGCCACGCCTCCTGCCAGGCGCGCTCGTGCTCGTGCTGGCCCTCGGTGGCTGCGCGCCGGTGAGCCTGCGCATCGCGCGCACGGACACCATCCACTTGACCACCGACAGCGCGGGCCCCGACGCCTACCGCATGCTGCGCGCCATGGAGACGGACCGGCGTGCCCTCGTCGAGACGTTCTTCCCGTGCGCGGAGCGTCAGCAGGAGGGGCCCATCGATGTGGTCGCGCTGGTCGAACCCCGCTCGTTTCAGCGCTTCGTCCCGGACGACTTTTCGGGTGTCGGGGGCGTGCACATGGCTCATGCCCAGCGGGTGGTGCCCCGCCCGCCCACGCTCGCCTTGCGGTGGCAATACAGCCCCGCCGCCACGCGCTCGGTCTTTCGCCACGAGCTCACGCATCGTCTGATTGCGCGCTGCATGCCGCAAGCACCGGCATGGTTGCACGAGGGGCTCGCCGAGCTGCTCTCCACGGCCGAGGTCGCCGACCAGGAGCTTCGCCTCGGCGTCCCGCCCTACTTCTTCGACGACCTCGGCGGGAGAGTGGGCCGCGTTGGGGACGTTCTCACGCGCTATGTGCCCCGCGGCAGGCTGTTGAGTCTGGACGCGCTGCGCGCACTGCTTCCCGATGGAATCTGGGTGGCGGACGACCCCGACCAGACCGCGGCGCACTACGCGAGCGCCTGGGCGCTGGTCTCCGTGCTCGTGACCGGACCCCAGGAGCTTCGGCGTGGCTTCGTGGACTACCGGCAGGCTTTGAGCGTGGGCGTCGAGGAGCCGGTGGCGTGGGAGCGGCACCTCGCCGAGCTGCCCGTGGCCGCGCACTACACGCGCTTCATCGAGGCCGACGTACGGCGCTACACCACGTACCCCCTCCCGGGCGCCGGGGCGTCACTTTCCGCAACGGAGCGCGCGTTGACGGCGCGTGAGGCAGACCTCTTCTGGGCCAGTCACGTGCCCTGGGACACGCAAGCGGGACGCCGCGATGCGCTCGCAGCGCTCGATGCGCTCGAGCGTCGTGAGCCGGGGAGCTGGGCTCATCCGGAGGTGGCCGTGCTGCGAGGCGGCATCCATGCGGAAGGCGGCGATGCCCAGGCCGCCGCCGACGCGCTCGGCGAAGTCCACGACCCTGACGCCGTGGCGTTTGCGCGGCTCGCGCTGCGCATGATGGACGAGTACACCAGCCCGCCATTGCCAGGGCAGTCGATCGAGCGCCTGCGTGCACGCCCCGCGACGGAACTGCGCGTCGACGAGCTGACCACGCTCACTCAGCGCGCGAGCACCGCGTTCGAGCATGAGGTGCTCGCGCGCGCCTGGCTGAGCCTGCTTCAGTTCCAGCGAGCCCTCGGTGAGGCGCACCTGGCCATCGCGGAGGACGCCACGTGCGCGCAGTGTTGGGTGACCCTCGGCCTAGCCGAGCTCCAATCCGGCAACGTGCAGCGTGGTGTGCAGTCGCTCGACCGCGGCGTCGCGCTGATGGGGCTCTCGCACAGCGGCCGTGGCTCTTGGGTGAGGCGCGCGGGGCTCTACGCCTATGGGGCCGCCGGCCGTCGAATGTGCGAGACCGTGCCTCCCGCGAGCATGCCGGCATCGTCCCCGGGTGACACCCCAGAAGCGGACTCCCCGGCCGAGCCATCCTCCCCGTCTTCGCTCACGCCAGATGCCCTCCGAGACGTCATTCGGGGCCACCTCGACGCGGTGCGTGCTTGCTACGAGGATGAACGCGCGCTGCTGCCCCTCGTGGAGGGCACGGTCCGGGTGCGGTTCATCATCGGCCCTGACGGCTCGGTCATTGGCGCGCAGCTCGCGGACTCGGAGCTGGCCGGCACACTCGGGTGCTGTGTGCTTCGTGAGGTCTACACCTGGCAGTTTCCGGAGACCGGGGGTGGACTGGTGTCCGTCACCTATCCGTTCACCCTCGCCTATCGGTAGCGCTGCTGCTGCTACCCGGTCCCGGTGTATGCTGGGGGGCAGCCGCAACGTCGAACCTCACATGACACCTCTCCGCTCGGCGCTCAGCGCGCTCCTCATCCTCAGCCTAGCCGTGACGGCCCCCGGGTGCCTCGCGGGCCTGAGTTCCCAGCAGCGCGAGCAGTGTCGCCAGCTGCGCGGCCGGGCTGCAGGGCGCGCCGTCGGTGGTGTACTGGCTTCCGTGGTGGTCCTCGGCGTGCTCGTCATCGCGGCGGCGGCCACGGGCGGCTCGCCCAATTTCGGCAACATCGGGCGGCCCGCCCGCAGGCGCGCCAACCGCGAGGCGCGCCTGACCGCGTGCCGTCAGCCCGATCCCAACAGCCCGAGCGACCCGGGCTTCGTGGTGGACCTGCAGCCCGCGGTGCCGGTGCTGGGTGCGGACTCGCCGGCCGACGTGCCCCTCTTGCCGGAGCCCAGCGGTCCTCCCTCGGTGGCCGAGCTCGACGAGGCCATCGTGCAGCAATACAGCGACCTCCTGGCGTGCGGCCTGCAACCCGAGCGGCTGCTCTACCTGGACGCGCGCATCAAGGGCCACGACGGCTCGGTCACGGGCGTGGTGCTGGGCGGCGAGGGCTCTTTCGGCATGAGCGTGAGCTGCGTTTCGAACGCGCTCTCGGACATGCGCTTCCGCCCGTTCGACGGAGTGGTGGACGTGCGCTGGGCCGTGCAGCTGGACGCCGCCGCGCCGTAGTGCTCAGGCGCGCCGTGGCCGGGGGGGTATCTGACGTTGTCGGGCGTGGCCCCCCCCCCGGGCGGGGGGGGCGGGCGCGGCGCGGCCGGCGGGCGGGCCCGCCCCGGGGGGGGGGGGGCGGGGCGGCGCCCCGGCCCCCCCCCCCCGCCGCGGCGCCGGCCGCCCCCCCCCCCGTCGCCCCCGCCGAGGCACCGCCCCCCCCCCCCCCCCCCCCCCCCGCCGGGCCCCCCCCCGCCCCCGGGCGGGCCCCCCGGCCGGCCCCCGGGGGGGGCCCCCCCCCCCCCCCGGGGGGCCCCGGCCCCCCCCCCCCCCGGGGCGCCCCCCCCCGGGCGCCCCCCGGCCGCCCCCCCCCCCCCCCCGGCGGGGCCCGCCCCCCCGGGGGGGGGGGGGGCCCGGCGGGGCGCCCGGGGGGGGCGGCGCCCCCCCCCCCCCCCCGGGGGCCCCCCCCCCCCCGGGCCCCCCCCCCCCCCGCCGGCCCCCCCCCCCCCGCCCCCCCACGCCCACGACAACGACAACGTCCGGTGTGGTCAGACGCACACGCGCGCATCCACCTTCGAGGTGAACGCGAGGAACGCCTCCAACACCGCCTCGGCGGCCTCCACTTGCGGGTAGTGGCCCACCGGCAGGCGCACCGTGTCGATGCCCGGGCGCAGCTGCTCCATGCGCTCCACCAGGTGCTCGCCGCTCACCGGGTCGTGCACGCCGTTGATCATGCGCAGCGGCACACGGGTCTTTAGCAGCGCGCCCACCCAGCGCTCTCGCTGCGCGCGCCGCTCGGCCATGTAGGCGATCAGCTCGGCCAGCGCGCGCTTGCCCCCGCTCGCGCTCCATGAGCGCGTAGAACTGTGACAGCTCGGCGTCCGTGGGCTGCGTGTCGGGGCCGAATACGCTGGCGAGCGAAGCCTTGAAGCGCCTCGGCCCGGACAGCCGTGAGACCAGCGGGCCAAGGCGCGACGCCAGCAGCTTCTGGATGGGGCGCGCCCGGTGCATCTCGGGCAGGAGCCCGCCGTTCAGCAGCGTGATGGACAGGAAGCGCGGCGTGCGCTTCTCGGCGTGCCGCGCCAGCAGCTCTTGGCCCACGCTCACCCCGTAGTCGTGGCACAAGAGGTGCGCCTCCGCGATGCCCAGCTCGGCCAGCAGCGAGAGGTGCAGCTCGGCCTGCTCCACCACCGTGTACGCGTGCCCGGCGGGCTTGTCGGTGAAGCCGAAGCCCAGCATGTCGGGCGCCACCACGTCGAAGCGCGCCACCAGCGCGGGCCACAGCTTGTGGAAGTCCCAGCCGGCCGTGGGGTAGCCGTGGATGCAGACCAGCGAAGGGCCGCTGCCCTCGCGCCGGTAGAACACGCGGTGCCCGCGGAACGTGGTGTACGTGCCGCCGCGCTCCCACGCCTCGATGGTGCTCACGTCAGTAGTCGTCATGCGGCATGCTGCTCCCGCCCGAGCGCAGGTACTCGAACGGCGTGACGTGGAGCAAGTTGGACGCGCGCGACGTGTACACATCGGCGCTCTGCTCGATCTGCCGCGCCAGCAGGCTGCGCGTGGTGCCCGTCTTCAGCAGCGGCCCCCAGTGGGGGTTGACCAGCTCGCCGGCGGCGCGCGCCAGCGGGGCGATGCGCTGGTCCAAGGTCACCAGCTGCTCGCGCAGGGCCTGCACCTCGGCGCGAATGTCGCCGCTGCTGGCCTCGGGTTGCGGGCCATAGCCCTTGGTCTTGCGCTGCAGCTGGAGGCGCATGGACGAGTAGCGGAACTCGAGGGCCGACTTCTCGCTCATGAGCGTCACCAGCTCACGGTCGCTCTCGGCGAAGGCGCCCAGCGCGCCGAGCTCGTCCTCCAGCTCGCGCAGCACCAGCATGGTGCGCCAGCGCTGCAGGGTCTTGCTCACCTCCACGTCGCTGAAGATGTGGTCCCCCACGTACAGGATCTCGGCGCCCGACAGCCCCAGGTGCGCCTCGATGCGCGACGCGTTGCCGCCCAGGTAGGCACCCCCCGCCTTGAGCGCGCCCGTCACGGGCTTCAGCAGGCCATCGTCGCTCACGATCTCGAAGATGTCGTTGCGCTGCTCGAAGAACGCGGGCTTGCGCGCGGACACCACCACCAGGTCGAACAGGTCGCGCCAGGTGCCGTCCTCCACATACGGGTCGAACACGTAGCGCATGATGGCCGACGTGTAGGACCACTCGGAGTTGGTGATGACCAGCAGCTTCTTGCCCGCCGCGCGCAGGTCCATGAGCGCCAGCGGCAGGTCCGGGTCCACGTCGATGTAGCGCTCCGGCGCGGCGATGATCTCGGCCTTGAGCGTGCCCTCCATGTGCGTGGCGTCCAGCTCGCGGCGCACCAGGCGGTGCAGGTCGGCGTAGCCCATGGGGCGCGGCAGCTTGCCGGCGTCCAGCAGGTCCACCAGCTGCATGAACAGGCACGCCTCGGAGAGCGCGAAGAGCGTGTGCAGGAAGTACCAGCGCCCGTGCGAGGCCAGGTCCACCAGCACGCGCGAGTAGGTGTCGCGTTGCTGCGCGAACTCGAGGCGCTTGGTCCCGTGCGCGGCGCGCGTCACGTAGCCGAAGCGGTTGGCCTTCACCACGTTGCCCAGCTCGAGGTCGATGACCAGGCCCAGCTGCGCCAGCTGCAGGTCGAACTCGAGGTCCGCCACCGGCCAGCCCATGTCCAGCAGGCGCTGCCGCACGTGCCGATAGGCTGCGCGCTCCCACGCCTCGTGCCGGTAGTGCACCAGCGTGTAGTCCATGTCGAAGCCGATGGCCTCGATGCTGCGCAGGTTCAGCGTGCGGTTGACGAAGATGCGACGCGTCGAGGGCGTCTTCGGCAGTTCCATGCCGCTGTCTAACACGTTCACAGAGGAAGCTGCGCCCCTGGCCGCGGTAGGTGGGCACCTCGTCCACCACTTGGCCGCGCTCCAGCAGCACCAGGTGGTTGAAGTGCTCGCACAGCTCCCCCGCCTTGGCGTGCCGGAAGAACACCATGTCGCCGAGGCCAACGGACGTGCCCGGGGCCACCACCAGCGGCGTCTGCACCTCGCCCGCGCCCTCGCTGGGCAGCAGGCTCAGCCCCTCCGGGTAGATGGGCTGGGGTAACTTCTCGGGGCCCGCCGACCCGGACGCGATGTACCCGCCCCCGTGGCACGTGACGAAGCCGTGGGCCGGGCGGCGCACCACCGGCAGCACGAAGCCCGCCGCCGGCGCATGGTGGAAGTGCGCGAAGCCGTCGAACAGGGTGGGGCTGTAGAGCCCCGAGCCGGCCGTCACCTCGCTCACGCTGTGGTCGCGCGCGGTGGCCTCGAGGCTGCCCGTGCCGCCGCCGTTCACGAAGCGCAGCCGGTGCCCGGCCTGGTGCAGCGCGGCCACCGTGTCGGAGCGCCGCCGGCGGAGATCCATGATGGAGGCGCGCTTGAGCACACGAATGGCCGTGTTCATGGCGCGCTGCCCGGGGAGCGCGTCCTGCAGGCCCGCCACCTGCGCCTCGTAGCCCATCACTCCGTCGAGCCGCAGCGAGCCGTGGTCCGCGATCTGGCTGGCTAGGTCCAGCGCCGCGTTGGGCGAGTGCAGCGGCGAGCGGCGCACCCCGAAGTGGAGGCCCGGCAGGCGGAGCGACATGTCGAGGTCGAGCGCCACCGACAGCGTGTGGCCGTAGTCTTCGGCCAGGCGCCCCAGCAAGCGAACGTGGGCCGCGTCGTCCACCATGAGCGTGATGTCGGCGCCCGCGTCGCACGCTTCCAGGCACGCGCGGATGTCGGCGCGCTCGAGCGTGGGGTAGGCCACCAAGAGGTGCGTGGGCTGGGCCAGCTCGCGCGAGAGCCAGGCTGCTTCTCCGGCGCTGTAACACATGAGCCCGGCGTATCCCTCGCGCGTGAGCAGGCGGTCCATGAGCGTGACGCAGCGGATGGACTTGCTGGCCGGGCGGATGGGCAGCGCGCGCCCCGTGCCCGCGCGCACCCGGCGCACCAGGTCGGCCGCGTTCTTGTCGAAGAGCGCGAGGTCCACATAGGCCAGGGGGAGCCGCAGGTTGCGCAGGGCTGCGGCATAAGCCGGGAAGGGCGACATCGCGGCAGGGTACCCCACTTGCGGCGTGCCTCGCGCGGTCCACAATCGGCCCATGCAGGACGCTGACGACGCACGCGACGACGACTCGGAGGGCCTGCCGCAGGCCGCTGGCGGAGGTGAGGTCTCGAAGGACGCCCGCGACGCCGCGCGCTGGGAGGCCTGCGAAGAGGGCATCGAGACGCTGCGCGAGGGCGACGCTGCGGGCGCCATCAAGGTGCTCGAGGCCGTGGCCGCCGCCGACCCGGGCAACCCCTACGCGTTCCACTTCCTGGGCGCCGCGCACTACGAGCGCGAGGCCTGGGACAAGGCGTTGGCGGGGTACCTGCAGGCGCTGCAGTTGGCGCCGCAGTACCTGGGAGCCCGCGTGGGCGCCGGCCAGACCCTGCGCATGATGGGCCACGCCGACCGCGCCATCCGCATGGGCAAGCAGGCGCTCGCGCTGCGTCGCGACGACCCGGACGCCCTCTTCCTGTTGGGCCTCTGCTACTACCAGCTGGGCGAGCGAAAGCCGGCCTACGGCTTCTTGCAGCGCTTCCTGGCCACCGGCCCCGAGGTGGAGGTGCGCCTCGAGGTGGAGGGCCTGCTCAACATCATCCGCGGCGAGGTCTTCCCGGGCGACGACGACGGCGAGGAGCGCGACCAGGACGACTGACAGCCTCGCGTCTGCGCCGCATCACAGCTCCGGGATGCGTGTGGGGGTGGAGATGGACAGGGACGTGACTGGGACCAGCGAACCGAGCTGCCGCGCCGTGTTGTCGCCCCAGCAAAACACCTCGGCCGATTCCGTGAGCGCGCAGGTGAACCAGCCCCCGCAGCTGATGTCGACCACGTCGCTCAGTCCGGTGACCTCGAGAGCGTTGGCGCGCGGGGTCTCGACGGTGCCACGCCCGAGCTGACCACGCGTGCCGTCGCCCCAGCAGCGCACGGTGCCATCACTGCGGAGCGCGCAGCTGTGGACGATGGCGGAGCACAGGGCCACCTCGCTCCCGTCCGTGCCGGCCACGGCAGCGGGGAGCATGCGGTCTAGCGCTCCTGCGTCCCCGTTCTGGCGGGCCTGTCCCGAGCCCCAGCACACCACGCCGGTCGAGCGGCGCGCACAGAGGTGATAGTCGCCGGCGGCCAGCTCCAGCAGCCCCGCGCCGTTGACCACCTCGAGGGGGACGCCGGTGTTGGCGGGGGCCGGGCTGCCCACACCCAGCACGCCGCTCGCGCCCGTGCCGGCGCAGTACGTCCCTGTGGCGGTCCGGAAGCAGCTGAATTCACGCCCGGCCGCGGCCTCGATGACGGGCAGGTCCGGGACCAGCGCCGGCGTGCAGATGGTGCCCTCGCAGCGGGTCGCGTCGAAGTTCCGCCCGAGTGCCCCGCTGAAGTCGCTCCCCCAGCACGAAGCTCCCGGCACGAGGGCACCCGACAGCACGTCGTCCCACAGGCCCCAGGCGCACGCGTGGAACATGCCCGCGCTCACCCCCAGCACCTCGCCACCTTCCAGCGCGTCGAACACCCAGCGCGGCAGCGGCTCACGGTAGACGCTCTCGCCCGACCCGTTCTGGCCCTGGTCGTTGCCGCCCCAGCAGTCCACGCCGCGGGGGGTCAGCGCGCAGGTGTATTGCCCGCCCGAGTCCAGGGTGATGGCGTCGGTGAGCCCCAGCACCAGTGAGGGCACGGGCTTGTCGGCCGTGGCGAAGTCGCCGCCCTGTCCGCGACGCGTTCCGCCCCAGCACGCCACGCGACCCGTGGAGAGCACGGCACATGCGTGCAAGCGCCCGGCCTCCACGTCGACCACGCGGTCGCACACGCCCTCGACGCACGCGGCGAACAGCCCGCAGGAGTTGTCGCAGGCGCCACAGTGCTGCGCGTCGCGGGCCGTGTCGGTCTCACAGCCGTCCGAGAGCTCCGTATTGCAGTCCTGGTAGCTGCCGCCGCAGCCGGCGATGGTGCACGCGGCCTCGCACGCCATGGTGGTGCGAGCGGGGGACCCGAACGCGGTGGTGCACGCGATGGCCGAGAGCGTCGGGTCGTCCACCGTGCCGTTGCAGTTGTCGTCCGCGCCGTTGCAGACCTCGGCGGCCGTGGGGTTCACGGTCTGGTCGCCGTCGGCGCAGTCGAGCGTGTTCTCCACCTGGCCCGACGCGGGCAAGCACCCGCGCGTCGGGTCCACGTCGAGGGCGCCGAAGCCGTCGCCATCCGTGTCTGGCCAGAAGAGCCGCTGCACGCCTTCGTCGACGTCTCCGTCGCAGTCGTCATCGGCGTCGTTGCACACCTCGGTTCCGGTGGGGCCCACGGCCGCGTCGGCTTCATTGCAGTCCGGCCCGCATACGTCGCCATCGCAGCACGCCGCGCTGACGGCGCCGTCTTCATCTGCGTCGGTGGTCCCGAGCGTGGACGGATCGCAGTCCTGGTCCACCGCGTCGCACGCCTCGAGGTTGCCGGGGAAGCGGCCTGCGTCGTCGTCGTCGCAGTCGGCCCCGCCACACAGCACCGAGTCCACACCGTCGCCATCACCGTCGGGCGTCTCGCAGGGAGGGCGGCACATGAGGTCCGCCTCCACACAGCGGAGCTGCCCGCCGCACGGCGCGATGCCCGGAGCGCACAACCCCTCCACACACAGCTCGACGCCGTTGCAGAACAGCCCGTCGTCGCACGGCGTGGGGCAGGACGCGCCGGCGTCCACGTTCACGGTGGCGCTCTCGCACCCGATGGAGGGCGAGCACAGCAGCGCGACGAGCGCGCACGAAATCCTAACCGGATGCAGATGACGCATCGTTCCTCCGACGTGACGGGTGACCCCCCATTTCTGGGTGCGTGCAGTGTGCCTCGCTCGGCGTGGGACCACCACGGGGAAACACGCGCCCACTCCCTCGACATCGAGGGTGCCGGACTGAATCCCGATTCAGTTCTGCTACAGTGCCTGCCCATGACGGACCCGAGCGACAGCCCGAAGCCTTCCCCCGATGTCACCAGCGCAGCCGCCCAGAAGGCCGCGTGGGAGGCCCGCCAAGTGGCGCCGGCCTTCGCCAAGGTGCCGCCGCGCAAAGCGCGCTTCACCACGCTGAGCGACGTGCCGGTGCCCACCCTGGCCACGCCGGCCGACGTGAGCGGCGACTACGAGCGCGACCTGGGGTACCCCGGCGAGTTCCCGTTCACGCGCGGCGTGCAGCCCACCATGTACCAGGGGCGCCTCTGGACCATGCGCATGTTCGCGGGCTTCGGGACACCCGAGCAGACCAACGAGCGCTTCAAGTATCTCTTGGCGCAGGGCCAGACGGGCCTCTCCACGGCCTTCGATTTCCCCACGCTCATGGGCTACGACAGCGACTCGCCGCTCTCGCTCGGCGAGGTGGGCATGGTGGGCGTGGCGGTCGACACGCTGCGCGACATGGAGATCCTGTTCGACGGCATCCCGCTCGATCAGGTCACCACGTCCATGACCATCAACGGGCCCGCCGCCGTGCTGCTGGGGTTCTACGTGGCGCTGGCCGACATCCGGGGCATCTCGCGCAAGGCCATCGGTGGCACGGTGCAGAACGACTGCCTCAAGGAGTTCATCGCGCAGCACGCGTGGATCGTGCCGCCGCGTCCGGCCATGCGCATCGTCACGGACTCCATCCAGTTCTGCGCCGCCGAGGTGCCGCGCTGGAACTCGGTGAGCATCAGCGGCTACCACATCCGCGAGGCCGGCTCGACCGCCGCGCAGGAGCTGGCCTTCACGCTGGCCGACGGCCTCGAGTACGTGAAGTGGGCGGTGGCCCGTGGCCTCGACGTGGACGACTTCGCGCCGCGGCTCAGCTTCTTCTTCGACGTCCACAACGACTTCTTCGAGGAGATCGCCAAGTTCCGCGCGGCGCGCCGCATGTGGGCCCGCATGATGAAGGAGCGCTTCGCGCCCAAGGACCCGCGCTCCATGATGCTGCGCACCCACGCGCAGACGGCCGGCGTGTCGCTCACCGCCCAGCAGCCCTACAACAACGTGGCGCGCGTGGCGCTGCAGGCCATGGCCGCCGTGCTGGGCGGCACGCAGTCGCTGCACACCAACTCGCTCGACGAGGTCTACGCGCTGCCCACCGAGGAGGCCGTGACGGTGGCCCTGCGCACGCAGCAGATCGTGGCCGAGGAGAGCGGCGCCGCGAACACCATCGACCCGCTCGGCGGCAGCTACTTCGTGGAGTGGATGACCGACGAGATCGAGCGCCAGGCCATGGCCTACATCCACAAGATCGACGAGATGGGCGGCATGGTGGAGGCCGTGGAGCGCGGCTACCCACAGCGCGAGATCGCGGCCAGCGCTTACCGCTACCAGCAGCAGCTGGAGCGCGGCGAGAAGATCGTGGTGGGCGTGAACGGCTACCAGCAGGCGGTGGACCCCAAGATCCCCATGCTGCGCGTGGACGAGAGCATGCAGCTCACGAAGGTGGCTGGGCTGACCAAGCTCAAGGCCGAGCGCGACCAGGACAAGGTGCGCGTGGCGCTCCAGGACATCCGCGAGACCTGCCGCACAGACGCGAACTTGATGCCGCCCATCATCGCGGCGGCCAAGGCCTACTGCACCGAGCAGGAGATCTGCGACGTCTTCCGCGACGTGTTCGGGCGCCACCAAGACCGCCCCGAATTCTGAGCATGCCGCGGGCGCACCACCACCCCGCGCTCGGGGCCGTGCTGGCTGCCCTCGTGGTCGTGTCCAGCGCTGCTCTCGCGGGCTGTGGGCAGCCGTCCCCCGCGGCGCCGTTCGTTCCGCCTGCCGATTGCGTGTTCCAGCCTGTGGAAGACAGCGCCGAGGTCACGCGCGTGGTGGTGGCTTGGGCCGAGCGGGCGCGGTTGGGAACGCTCACACGCTGGGGCCTCGAGGTGGGCTCGGCCGAGGCCGTCCTCACGGTGGAGGCGAGCGCGTGGGCCGGTGTCGTGCGCCTCACTCCTCCGCCGAGCTGCGATGGCGCGCCCACGGTGTCCTCGGCTAGCACGCGCGGGGATGAACTCAGCGCCCAGGCGTTGGCGCCGCTCGCGCGCCACCTCCCGCTACCGCGACGAGCGCTCGTGGAGGCGCCGCCCGACGAGCCCGCGCGGCGGGCTCCGTTCGTCTATCTGAGCCTCGCGATCCTCGTCGTGGGGGGGCTCGGGGAGCGGCGCACGCGTGTGTGGAGGCGAGCGGCGCTGGCCGTGGTGCTCCTGGGCGTTCTGGCCCTTGCGCTGCTGGCGTTGTGGCCGCTCTTCACGCTTCCGTTCGACTGCGACACGCCCGTGCTGCGCGCGGCCTATGCCCGCGAGCACATCTTCGACGACTGGAACCATCCGTTCCTGCCCTACCTGCTGAACCACCTCCCCACGCGACTCTCACTCGAGCCTTGGGCGGTGCGCGTGGTGCCGTTCGGCTTCGTGCTGATGCACCTCGCCGCGGTGGTGCTCTTGGCCGCGCGCTGGGGCGGCACCACGGCGGGGGCGCTCGCCGGGGTGTGGCTGGCGGCCGAGCTTCCGCGCCGCCCGTCCATCGACCAGCTCGTGGATTGGGACCTCGCGGGGGTCTTCCTGCTTGCGCTCGCCGCGTGGCTCACGTGGCGTGAACGTCAGGGCGCTCTGGGCGCTGGGCCCGTCGCGCGCCGGTCCACGGCGTGGCTGGTGGCGCTGACGCTGGGCGGGTTCTTCTCGTCGTACATGATGATCGTGCCGCTCGGTGTCCTGGTGGTGCTGTTGGTCAGCCCGCACACGGCGCGGCTGGAAAAGCAGGTCGCTGCCGTGGGCTTTGCGCTCCTGGCGCTAAGGGCCGTTCTGGTGTTCGTGGCGGGAGATGGACTCTCCCCCGTGGTGGACGACGTCCACGTGCTCCTCGCCGAGATGGCCAACGAGCTGCCCTCGGCGCGTCAGCCGCTCATGTTGCTGCCCATGGCCATCGGCGTCGCGTGGCTGCTGCGCGGGAGCCTCCGCCGCCCACCGCCGTCTTCCGCAGGGACGGACGCGTCGCGCTTTCTCCTGGGCATGCTGCCGGCGGTCCCCGTGGCCACGCTGGTGGCCTGGCAGTGGTCGCACGTCAACCACGGCTACTACATCTGCCTCATCACGCCGCCGTGGCTCGTGGCCGCTGCGGTGGGCGTCACGCGCGCCTGCGCCTGGCTCGCGGAGCGCGCCAGCCCGTGGGTGGAGCCGCGCGTCGGCGCGCGGACCGGGAGGGTGCTGCGCGCGGCGGGCGTGCTGACGGCCATCGCGGGCTTGTGGTGGCTCACGGTCTCGCTGCCGTATCTGCGCGGAGACATCCACCTTGGGCCCACGGGGATCGAGTCGGCGGCGGCGTTCGATGAAGCGTTCGTGCGCGACCCCCTGCCCATCGTGACCGACTCCTTCCACCTCCCGATGTACGTTGCCTACGAGCGTGCGCGGCGAGGCAGCCCCGTGCGCGGAGCCATCTTGGGTCCGGGCCCCGACGACGTGGTGAGGGCCACGCACTGGCTCGACGCGCGCTGCGCTCCCACCACCAATCCGGTCCGCGACCGCCACGAGCCGTGGTCCTGGGACCAGCTGGGCGAGCGGTTCTACTTCGTCACCGAGGCCGGTCGCTCGGATGGGACGCGCTGCCCACCCGACCCCGAGACCCGCTGCACGCGGCTCGCGCCCGAGCGTCGCTGGCTCAACTACTTCGTCTGCGAGACAGCGCCGCCCCCGCTCTGAGGGCCGCTCAGTCGAAGAGCCACTCCACCAGCTTGCCTCCGATGTACACGTCGAACACCAGGTTGGGGAAGATGCCGACGACGGTGGCTGCCATCATGGGCACGTAGCGCACGCGCGACACGCCCAGCAGCATGGTGACGAACGGCGCCGTGAACGTGAGCAGGCGCAGCACGAGCACGGTGCGGAACGGCTTCTCCACCAGCACCTTCTCGTACTTGTGCAGGCGCGCGGGGCGCGCGCGCGCGGGCGAAGTCGGCGGCGAGGTAGCGGTAGAAGTAGAAGCCCGTGGTCTGGGCCGAGAGCGCACCCAGCATGGCGAAGCCCACGGCTACCGGGGGTGGCCACAGCAAGCTGGCCGCGATGACGAAGATGTGGCCCGAGGGGCCGAGCGGCTGAATCAGGGCGAAGACGAAGATGAACGCGAGCGGCCCGAGCGGGCCGAGACCGCGGATGGCGTCTCGCACGCTCTCGGCGCTCAAGTCGTCGCGCGCGCCGGAGGTGAAGAACCAGATGACCAGGCTCACGACCGAGATCGCGACGATGGCGCGCACCCAGCGGTCGAAGCGTGGTCCCTCGGCCGCGGCGGCTGGCGAGCCGTCGTCGGGGTCTTGGTTCATCCGGGTGGGGATACCATGCCGCGGTGGGCTCGTGCGGTGCGGGCTGCTAGGGTGCCCGCCATGACTACGAACACGGTTGGCTTGACGATGATGTTCTTGGTGTTGTCGGCGTGCGGCGGTGGCACGACCGAGCCCGCCACGGGTGAGGGGACGGAGACCACGGAGGGGACGGAGACCACCGAGACCACGGAGGCCACGCCGGACGAGGCCTCGGCCGACGAGCCACGCGGCCTCCCCGGGGGCTGGGCCGCCGGTGACGTGAACGATCAGGGTGTACGCGACGCTGCCGCGTTCGCCGTGCAGGAGCAGTCGCGCGTGAGCGGCGACACCATCCAGCTCGTGAGCATCGTGTCGGTGACGCAGCAGGTAGTGTCCGGGATGAACTACAGCCTGGTCCTCCACATCACGCGCAACGGCACGGCCGAGCAAGCCACGGCCGGGGTCTACTCGCAGCCCTGGACGTCCACCACGCAGCTCACCGGCTGGACCTCCGCGGCGCGCTGACTCTCGAGAGCTCCACCGGGGGGCGCCTGCCGCGACGCGTGCGTGATACGCTGCGGCATCCCCCCGTCAGGAGAGCTCTCATGAAGATGCGTCTGTTGGTTCTGTCCGCTCTGGTACTCGGAATCGGTTTCGCGCCGTCGCCCGGAGACGCACAAGGGGGTCGCCGTCAGCGTGAGCGCCAAGATGACGCGAACGACGCGGTGGTGGAAGCCATGACGGGCTGGACGCGCCTCGGGGAGCGCATCGTCCGCCACGGCGTGGACCACGACACCATCATGGTGACCGGGGCACAGGGGCGCTTCCGCTCCATCGCGCTGCGCGTCGAGCACAGCTCGCTCGAGCTGTACAACATCGTCGTCACGTTCGGCGATGGCTCCACGTTCTCGCCCACCACCCGGTTGGTGTTCGCCGAGAACACGAATTCGCGCACCATCGACCTGCCCGGCGACCTGCGCGTCATCCGCCGCGTGGACTTCTACTACTCGAACATGCCCGCGGGCGGTCGTGCGCAGATGGAGCTCTGGGCCCGCTGAGCTCGGACCCGCCGCTCGGTTACTCGAAGGCGCGCGTGAGCACGGCCAGCGCGTCTTCGTAGCGCACCTCGCGGGGGTTCATGATCAGCGTGCCGTCGTCGATGGCCAGCTGGGCAATCTCCGTGAGCTGGGCGCGCGCGACCTTGCCGGTCTCGCTCAGGGTGCGGGGCAGGCCCGCCTTCTGGTGCAGCGCGTCGCGCATGCCACGCAGGTGCTGGATGGCGGCCGCGGCGCGCTCACTCGCGGGTGTCTTCGCGAAGACCTCGGCGCCTGCCAGCGGGAGCAGCAGCTCCCCGATGGCGTCGCGCCGCGTGTCGAGGTTGTACTCCAGCACGTAGGGCAGGAAGACGCTCATGCACACGCCGTGGGGCACGTGGCAGAGGGCGCCCACGCTGTGCCCGAGCGAGTGCACCAGGCCCACCATGCTGTTGGAGAAAGCCACGCCCGCCATGGTGGCGCCGAGGGCCACCTCTAGCCGGCGCGTGGGGTTCTTCATGTCGTCCAGCAGCGGCACCAAGTGCTCGCTGATCTTGCGGATGGCCGCGGTGGCGTACGCGTCGCTCAGCGGGTTCTTGGCCAGGCAGAGGTAGGCCTCGACGGCGTGCGTCATGGCGTCCATGCCCGTGGCGGCCGTGAAGAACGGCGGCAGCCCCAGCGTGAGGCGCGGGTCCAGCACGGCCGCGTCGGGCATGAGGAAGGGCGACATGAAGGGCAGCTTGGCGCCGGTCTTCGAGTCGCGGATGACGGCCACGCTGGTGGCTTCGGAGCCCGTGCCGCTGGTGGTGGGCAGCACGAACAGGGGCCGCAGCCGGCGCTTCACCACGCCCGTGCCCGAGTAGGCGTGCAGGTCGTCGCCGCCCTCGGACACCAGCACGTTCACGGCCTTGGCGGTGTCGATGACGGAGCCCCCGCCCAGCGCGATGAGCGAGTCACAGCCGCGGCTGCGGTACACGCGCGCGATGTCGGTCACCACGTCGGTCGACGAGTCGGGCGGCACGTCGTCATACACCGGTGGGTACTCGACGGCGGCGTTGAGCATCGCGCCCAGCACCACGTCCACCAGGCCCGCGGCGCGCACGCCCTTGTCGGTGATGATGAGCGGCTTGGTGGCGCCGATGGAGGCCAGCTCGTAGGGCACGTGCTCGAGCGCGGCGGAGCCGGCCACGATCTTCACGGGGCAAAAGAACTCGAAGAACGATTCGCTCATGATGCTCGACCTCGGGCCGCGTTCCGGGCGGCGACGGCGTAATAACGGGCGGCGAGCGGCAGGCGCTCGGCGAGAGGGATGTGCGGCACTTCTTTCAGCGCGCGCGTGGCGATGGGGCCCGGCAGCGTGACGGCCTCCATGCGGTCGAGGCAGCGCGTGATGCGCATGGCGAGCGCGGTGTCGCCGTGCACCACCAGCCGGCCGCGCGCGAAGGCGAGGGCGGTGCTCTCCTGGAACGACACCACCAGCAACGCCACGCTCACGTGCTTGAACACGATGTCCAGCGTGGGCGGGGGCGCTGTCTTCGGGTCCAGCTGCACGAAGCGACCGTCCCGGCGCGTGAGCCGAATCTTCGCATCGGTGCCGAAGACCGTCATGCCGAACACCAGGCCCGCCGGCAGGGAGTCGATCTCGCGCTTCACCACCGGGTCCACCTCGCTGCCGGCTTCCAGCAAGCCGCCCAGGATGGGCAGCATGGTGCGCACGAAGGTGAGCTGTGCGCCGTAGCGAGGAGGAGCCACCGTGGCGGCAGGCAGTGAGGTCTCGGTCATTGGAGTCGGCATGATACGGGCTCCTCCGGAGGGAGCCAGTGCATATTTTCCGTTTGGAAACCACAGCGCTCAGGACCTCGGATCGCGCTCCGCCTTAGCGGTACGCAGCGCGTTCTGCAGCAGCCGCAGGCCGAGGCTCCTTTCCGTGGTGATGGACTCCGGGTGGAACTGCACCGCGTGCCACGGGCGCGTGGCGTGCGACGCGGCCATGACCACGCAGCCCTCGCGCAGGACCCCGCGCGACGTCAGCGGCTCGAGTGGGCCGAGCGCCGTGATGCGCAGCGTGTCGGGGAAGCTGCCGTCCAACGTGGCGGCGTGCAGGCTGTGGTAGCGCCCCGCGCGGAACACCGGCGGGAAGCCGTCGAAGAGGGGGCCCTTCAGGTCCGAGATGAGCGACGAGCTGCCGTGCCGTGGCGTGGGCAGCTGGTCCAGGTGACCGCCCTCGTACTCCACCAGCGCCTGTAGCCCGAGGCACACCCCGAAGACGGCGCTCCCCGACAGCGCAGCCGCGTCCAAGACGTCACGGCACCCGAAGTCGTCGGGGCGACCGGGCCCCGGGGACAGCACCAGCAGGTCCGGCGCCATACGTTCGATGCGCGCGGGGTCGAAGCCCGAGCGCAGCGTCTCGACTTCGGCGCCAGCCTGCCGCAGGTAGTCGGCCAGC
>JADJJE010000029.1 GCA_016706685.1 Sandaracinaceae bacterium
CGTATTGCGCAGAAGTCGGTTTATGTAAACACTCCGAACAGATGCTTGAGACGATTCATGAGGACTATGGGCCATCGCCCGCGAGGTCACAATACACGGACCATGCAGGACGGCTGTCCGTCGCAACCGCCGCAGTTGCGGCAGTTGGGCGTCGCCCATGTAGCCCACGCACGCATCATGCCCTCGAAGGTCGACGCTCCGGGGGTGAAGGTCCCCGCGAGATCATCGCATTCCGCTTGCGTTTGCGATGTGCCCGGGCCTGGGGCCGCGATTACGGTGATGTCCTCTTGCGTGCCCGACCACGTGGTCGTCGCACTTGAGTCGCTCGAGGGGCCGCCGCAGGCTTGGGCCGCCGCAAGGTCGTGCGTCACGGTCATGGTCGCGGGGCCGTTGGACGCGGTCGCTCGGAAGGTGCAGTCCGTGAAGTTGCCAGTGTCCTGGTAGATGGCGTGGAAGCGCAGCTCGAAGGTGTTCACCTCCACCTCGGCGAGCAGTCGATCGGCGTCTCCCAGGAAGGCGGCTGGCGAGTACGTGGCGGTGGCGGTGGTGGTGACGAGGACCGGGCAGCCGGTCGCGCACGGAGCGATACCTTCATCACAGACGACGACCCGCTGCAGGTAGGTCGGGAGCGCCGCACTCACGACTTCGTGTGGGAGGCAGGCCACTCCGGAAGTCAGGAAGTCCTCGAGGGCGTCCGTCGCGCAGGTCGAACTCGCACAAGCCCCGGTGCCCACACACGCACCCTCTTCGCAATGGTCGTCGGTCGAGCAGCCGTCACCGTCATTACATGCGCTCGCAACGGACACGGGAGTGAACACACAGCGCTGCGACTCGCACGTGTCGGTCGTGCACACGCTCTCGTCGTCGCAGTCTTCGACCCCGTTGCAGCGAATCTGCACGCCGCCATCGCCCATGGAGGAACCGTCACCCGGGCTACAGCCGCCGAGCCCCAACCCACCCATCACCACGAGAAACGAAGCAATCCCATGACGCACGCCGACCCCTGTCTTGGACTTGACGGGAAGTGTGCCAGAAGGTGTTGGCGTCTGTCACCTCGTCGTCGACGGCAATCCCACACTCATGGATGCCGCGTGCAGGGGAGGGTGCTTTGCTGGCTGCTACGCGTTGAGTCTGGGGGCTGGCGCCTCCGGCAGCGTGCAGCCCCCGGCAGCAAGCGTGCTGCAGCCGCGATGTTCGGCGCTCTCACGCGGGACGCGGGGCTGGACCCACGTTGGAGGGAGCTCGCGCGTGCCATACCGGAGTCATCACCCCTCCATCGCTCTGCAGCGTGGTTCCTGGAGCCCGTAGAGGAGTCCTAGTCGCTCGGCCTAGTGCACGATCTCGATCGCGGCGTCGGGGACCACCGCGCGGTAGAGCTGCTCGGCCTCGGGCGACGACACCCCAATGCAGCCCCCTCGGTCAATCCCACCTCCACCTCTCCGGACCTGCTGCGGGCCATGGCCGAACCGAGTACCCTCGCTCCAGCATGGGCTGGAACGCACTGTTGTTCGGAGAGCTGGAGTTTCCCCCGGAGGGGGTCGAGACGTGGACTGCGCTGATCGTCGAGCCCGGTGAGTTCAAGGACAAAGCCTGGAAGCGCTCGCCGTGGATGGGGGACCCAACCGAGAGTACGACTGTCGCCGGTGTACTTGCGAAGCTCGCCGAGCACTCCCGCTGGTGCGAAGAGGAGCTTCGAATGGCCGACCATCAGTCCGTCCGCATCGAGGGTAACCGGCTTTCCATCCGTGCCTCGATCAACGAGGACGACTTCCGGAGCTACGCTGGCGACATCGCCACCATGCTGCGACTCGCGGCGCGCGTCGGTGCACGCGGCGAGTACGTCGCCATCGCGGGCGACGACATGGCGGGCGAGCGGCTCGTGCTGGACGCCAAGGGCAGTCATTGCGAACCGGTTGATCTGATGGGCGCACTGACTGGAGGCGAGGTTCCCGAGAGCACGCTCGACTACGCCTCCGTGATTCCGGAGCTGTTCGCGACGACGGCTGCGGCGGCAAAACGCCACGCCGAGATCCGGAGCACCCTCGTCGGGAAGGGTGCGGCTGCGAAGGCGAAGAAGGGTAGGGCCGCGAAGAAGGGCAGTGCTTCGAATACCCGCGATCAATGATTCATGATGCCTATGGGCCGGAGTCGCTCGAGTTCGAAGATGATCGGACCGTGTCCTGCGAAGTGCCGCTGCTCGAACGTGAGCCGGTCGCCCCTCACACGAGGCCGAGTAGGAACCGTCCGCGTGCAGCTCGATGACCACCAGACGCACTGGCTCCCAGGGGCGCGTCTGGGTGCCCACCCACGCGCCGACCATTCCCGCCGCCAGCGCCTTCAGCTCCGCATTGGGGGCGTCCACGCCGTATCCACCGACCGTCGGCACCGACGTATCGACACCCGGGGGGAGAGTGGAAGCTTCCGCGCACGCGAGAGGGTTCTCGGGATCGAAGGCGGGACCGGGGCTCTCCGGCTCAGCGTCCGCGAGTTCGGCGCCAGCATCGAGGTCGCCCACGCTCGACGACTCCTCCCGGGCGGCAGTCCGGGCGGAGCGCACTCTCTAGCGAGAGCGGAGAGAGAGTTCGAGCCAGTGAGCGCCTCGCGCTGGCTGGCTCGGCGACATCGTCAGGGAATGTAGACGTTCTGTGAGCTGCCCGCGCTCCCATCCGCACTCGCTGTGGGTACACCCGTCGCACCCGCGTTGCCGCCACCGCCGCCCGTGGGCGTGCCGTCGGGAACCGCGAACGTGTTGCTCGTGAGGTAGTCGATGGTCGCGCCCATGGGAAGGCCGGCCACAGCCACACCGATGGACGCGCCGCCGCACCCGCCACCACCGCCGCCGCCCGTGCCACCGATGCCGCCGCGTCCGCCGTTTCCGGCACGAAAGGGAACCCAGAAGCCGTTGGAGTTGCCGCCGATGCCGCCGTTGCCACCGGTACCGCCGCGTCCACCGGCGCCACCTTCGCCACCGTCGCCACCGAGGCCGCGCGCGACGACGTTGGCGTGAATCGTCGGCGGTGTGAGCGACATTCCGCCGGTGAAGAACACGAGGATGCCGATCGACGCACCGCCGGTGCCGCCTGATGCGCCGCCAGCGCCGCCACAGCCTCCTGCCCCCGAGCCACCCCCGGAGGCGCCCAGGCGGTAGCGTTGCGTCGTGTTCGCGCTGACGCCCGCGGGCATGTTCGCCATGGACGCCGTGTCGAACCCGCCGCTGGGGGCGCCCGTCCCGCCTCGTTGGCCAGCCGCGCCCTGCGCGCCGACCTGCGCGCTGCCAGGAACCCAGACACCCGCCACGAAGCTACCGAATCCACTCGCGCAGCCGAGGCCCTGTGAGCCCGCGTTGCCGCCGGCACCGGGACGTCCATCGCCACCCTCGAGCGGGACGATGGTGCTCGGGAAGCCGGCCTCCGTCATGTGGCTGTTGCAGGAGCTGCCCTGCGTTGCGCTGTCGCGCGTCCAGTGATAGCCGGGGTCCCCGTCCAGGCCCGGGATGGGAGGCGTGTACGACGGGAGCGGGAACACGGGGCACGTGGCGCTTCCGCCCAAGATGCCGCTCGCGCCACCGCAGGACGGGTTCGTGCCCGCTGCACCACCGACGACCTGGCTTCCTCCGGGACAAGCGCCTGCCGGGCAAGTCTGGCCGGCGTCGGGCGGGTTGCTTCCGTTGCCGCCGTTGAGTACGGCGCCGCCCATCGAGAACACGCCGAAGCCGACGGCGCTGTTGGCGCCGCGCGCACCGCGACCGCCTTCGCCTCCGACGATGCGATTGTTCACCAGCGCGAGCGAGTCGTCCGAGTCGGTGATGTGCGCGGCGTACGTGGCGCCGCCGGGGCCGCTCGCGGGGGTGTAAGCCACGTCGTAGCCACGCAGCACGAAGCCGCTCACGACTGTCTCGCTAGGGCCCGTGATGCTGCTCGCGAAGATCGCGGCGGTGTACGTGCCGGGCGCGGGGGCCAATGGCGCGATGACCGTCGGGAAAGAGACGATGTTGCGTCGGGAGAAGTCGCTCGAGTACCCGCCATGCAGCTCCACGCCCTGCACGAGCGTGACGCTCTCCGTGTAGATGCCGGTGGCGACCAGGATGTAGGCCTTGGTGGACGCCTGGAAGGCAGCCAGCGCTGCGCCGACGGTGGCGAACGGCTGCGCACGTGTGCCCGTTCCTCCCGGCGCCGCGCCGGCACGCACGAAGAGCGCGTCACCGATCACGCCATCGATGCCGTCGCAGTTCTCATCCACGTACACGGCGCTCGCGTTCGGGTAAGTGCGCGTGCCCAACACGTCGACGAACTCGACGTCGGGGGGATCGACGTTGGTGTTCCCCGAGAGGCGCCGACACTCGCAGCCGTCGTCCGTGTCCTGGTTCGCATCGACCCAGTCGTAGTCGACGCCGGCGATGTTCTCGGAGACGCACATGTCGATCCGGCAGGCGGGCACCGGCAACGCCGTGTCGCACGACGCGATCGCGTGGTTCACGGCCGGCGTCCAGATGAAGTTGCAGTTGTTGCCGCACGCACCGCAGTGCTCAATGCTGGTGTAGCGACCGCCGGCGTCGGCGTACGGCTCGTCGATACTGCCATCGCAGTCGTTGTCCACACCGTCGCAGATCTCGGGGAGCAGGCCATCTGCCGAGCACGCGTCGAAGTCGTAGGTGTTGCCCAAGAGAGTGCAGATCTCGGTGCCGGGGCACGCGCCGGGGTCGACGAGGCACGGGCGCTCGAGGCCCTCGGTCGCCGCGGTACACGAGCACGTTCCGCCCGTCGGCACGCACTGCGAGTCACCCCCACCGATGTCGGAGCAGGTGTAGCCCGTGGGACACGTGGTTCCGTAGAGCGAGTCGGTGTCGCAGTCACGCGTGCAAGCGTTCACACCGGCGCCGATGTCGGCGCAGCGGCTCGTTGGCACGAGACAGTCGCCGTCGGTGGTGCAGGGCTGACAGAGGTTGTCGGGGAGGGGCAAGCACGCGATGCCATCCTGGAATGAGAAGTAGCCCGGGGCGCACTCCGTCGCCCGACACGTGGGTGTGCCTCCGATGATCGCGCACTCCACGCCCGTCGCGTTGTTGAGGACGCGCTCGCAGTCGTTGCCGCACACGCCGCAGTTCTCCACGCTGGTGTAGTCGCCATTCGCGTCGACGAAGCCCTCGTCCACGAGCGTGTCGCAGTCGTCGTCACGCACGTTGCAGACCTCGTCCCGGCTCCCAGCACCGCCACACGGTTCCACGCAGAGGTCGTAGGCGAACTCGGAGTCGCCGCCCCGCTCGCACGCCCATCCCTCCGGGCAGCCGGTGTCGCAGAACTCGGAGCAGTAGCCCCCACCGAATGGGTCGGTGACGCACACCGTGCCCTCGCACTGGAACCCGAAGTCGCAGGCAGCGCCGTTCGGACGATCGTCCGGGGGGAGCCGGATGTCAGGCCCGTCGTACACGACGCAGGTTCCGTTCACGCACGAGAGCGGATCGGGACACTCCTCGTTGAACGCACACGTGCAGGTGAACATCATGCAGTCGCGCAGACGGGGGTCCGTGTACTCGGTGCGCGTGACGACTTCCGTGTCGCACCCGCTCACCGCGATGGCCGAGAGGAGGGCCAGGCACGCGCCCAGCAGCTGGAGTCGGTTCTCAGTACGCATGGACATTGGCGCTCGCTCCGTTCGAACCGTTCGTTCCCTGTGCTGCCCCCGGGCCGTACCCGCCGAGTCCGCCGGCCCCGCCGGTCAGCGTGGCGTTCGGAATCACGAAGGTGTTCGCGCTCGTGTACTGCGCGCTCGGGATGCCCGGGCCGCTGATGCCGAACGCAGGTCCTCCGCATCCACCGCCGCCGCCGCCGCCGTCACCGCCGTAGCCGCCCGAGCCGCCGTTGCCACCCGGCCCAGCGCCCCACGACTCCGCCGCCACCGTGCCGCCCAAGCCAGGGTTGCCGCCCGCGCCGCCTGCACCGCCAGCGCCACCGGCGCCGCCCGTGCCGCCGCGTCCGCGTCCGATCAGACTGCCCGTGATGCTGGGGCGCGTGCCCGAGGCGTTCACGATGTAGAATGCGAAGCTCGCGCCGCCCGAGGTGCCGGTCGCGCCCAGGTTGCCACCGCAACCGCCTGAGCCTCCGCCACCGCCTCCGCCCCCGAGGTCGCCCAGGTTCTGGCCGAGCGACGGCACCGTGCAGGTGGCGGGCTGTCCGTTCGTCGCCCAGCTGCCGGCACTGCCGCCTTGGCCGCCGAGTCCAGGGCCTCCCGCCGAGCCGACGGTCGCAGCACCGGGCGTCCAGACGCCGGCGACCAGTGTGCCGAACGTCATCGAGCAGCCCGCGCCACCCGTGCCGTTTCCGCCGTTTCCACCGTTCGCGCCATTGGGCCCGTTCCGGAGGGCCGGCGGTTGGAAGTCGTACTTGCAGTACTGCGCTCCGCCGCCGCTATACGTGCCTCGGCCACCGCCGTTGGTGTAGGTGCAGCCGGCTGCTGGCGCGCCCGCGACCTGTGGGTCGTTCGTGTCGGCCTCCATGCCCGCGCACGCCACGGCCGCCGAGCACGCGCCGTTCGTGCCCGCCGTGCCACCGACCGAGCTCTCTCCTGCGCAGTTGCTCGTGGCGCACTGGCGCGCGTTGCTGCCCGGGCCGCCTTGCGCGCCCGCTGCGCCAACGCCGCCTCCCGGGCCACTCGCGCCGTCGCCGCCGCGTCCACCGAGCACCTCGTCGTTGACGAACACGAGGGAGCTCGTGCAGTTCGACGTGATGACGGCGTAGCTGGGCACGCCCGCATAGGCCGCCCCGCTCGGCACGTCGTAGCCGCGGATGGTGAAGCCGGCGACCACGGTGGCCTCGTCGATGTTCGCCGCGTACAGCACGCCGCTCGCGGCCAGGGTGGCTCCTGCTGCGGGCGCGGGGGCCGTGATGACCGTCTGGTTCAGGACCAGGTTGCGCAGAGTGAAGTCGGCGCTGTAGCCGCCGTAGATCTCGACGCCCTCCACCAACACCACGCGCTCCGTGTAGGTGCCTGCGGCGACGAGGATGTGGTCGTGCAAGGTCGGATCCCACGCCGCCAGCGCGGCGTTGATGGTGCCGAACGGGTTGGCCCGTGTCCCGTTGCCCGTGGCTCCCCGCCGAACGAACAGCGCGCGCGCCTCGTTGCCGTCGATACCGTCGCAGTCGCGGTCGAGCGTGGCCAGCGACTCTGCGCTCGGGTAGGCGGCGAAGCGGTCGGGGTCGTCCGAGCCGTCGCTCACGGACGGGCACTCGCAGCCGTTGAGGTCGAGCGTGTCCATGTCCTGCCACGCATAGGTCGTCATGCACGCGCCCGCTTCGCACAGCGAGGTGGCTCCGTACGTGGACTGGCACGTCGCATCCACCGTGCACGCGCTGGTGCACGTGCTGCCGCGACAGAGGCCACCCGCGCCGCAGTCGCCGTCCACCGTGCAGGCGCGCACGCACTGGTCGAACGTCGTGCTGCACGAGGTCCCCGGGAACGCCGCGCACTCGGCGTCGCTCCGGCACGCGAAGCCGCCACCCACGGCAGTCTCGGTGCAGGCGTCGATCACGCAGTCGGGGCCGGCGCTCAGGTCGCAGACCGCGACCGCATGGTGGATCGCCGCGGTGAAGCGCGTGTTGCAGTTGTTGCCGCACTCGCCGCAGTTCGTGGCGGTGTCGTACGTCCCGCCCGACACGAAGTCATCGTCGATCGTGCCGTTGCAGTCGTTGTCGTTCTCGTCGCAGACGTCCGTGGTGAAGCTGGTCTCGCAGCCCGTCCAAGCCGCGCCCGCGCCGTTCATGTTGCAGGTCTCGACGCCGAGGCAGACGGTGTCGTCCACGGAGCTGGACGTGCTGCACACCCGCATCAGCCCGACGGTGCCCGGCGTGCACTGGCAGCTGTCCGCGTCGGGCTCGCAGACCGAGCGGGCCCCGCGACCGGTGCACGTGAATCCGTTGGGGCAGCAACCCTGGGCGCCCGTAGTTCCATCGCACGCTGGGTCGCCCGAAGCGTCGTCGCAATACTGGAGGCAGCGACGGCCTTCTCCGCCAACGTCCTCGCAGAGGTGGCCGACACCCGTGCCGCAGTCCGATGCCTGCGCGCAAGGCTGGCAGTTGGCGACCACGCGCGGAAGACAAACGACCGCCTGCCCCTGGGCGTTCACGTATGGCGCAAACCCGTCGGCGCAGCGAACGGGCTCGCACGTGAAGCCGTCGTCGTGCAGCACGCACTCGGTGGCGCCGTCCACGGGCACACCACCCACGCTCTCTAGGTTCGAGAGCAGCGAGCCGCAGTCGATCGCACACGAGCCGCAGTGAGAGGGCGTGCTGAACGCGTCGTCGCTCCCGAGGAAGTTCTCGTCGGCGGTTCCGTCGCAGTCGTCGTCCCGGCCGTTGCACTGCTCGAACTCCGGCGGGCGGACGCCGCAGCCGTCGCCGATGATGCCGCCGTCCGGGTCGATTGATCCGTCAGGCCCCGCGTCGGCGTAGACGACCCGGGGAACGCACATTCCGTCGACGCAGTTCGTGCGGATCGGATCCGCGCAGTGCGAGGTGGCCCTGCACTCGCAGGTCCCGGCGTCGAGGCAGCCCTCGTCGAGGTCCGGGACTTCGTTGATGATCGTCTCCGTGTCCGTACAACCCACGGATACGCTTGCGAGGAGCGCAAGCACGACTATGAGCACGCGCACGGGTTTCGACGAGGCCATGGGTCCAATCTACAAGGGCCAATGGTGACTTGCGGAGGATTTCAGGGCACGCGCTGCGGTTCGGTGTGTGGATGTGCTCGACGGGGTGCAGTGACCCACGTGTGGGTTCGAGCTGACCGACAGCGTTGTCAACGTGCGTTAGAAATGTCGGTCAGAAAGTTCATTAGAAATGTCGGGTCCACTGTAGGTGCGTGAGGGGTAGAGGCCGTCCGCTCGCCAGTTCAGAGCGCAAAGGTCAGGACGAGGCGGCGTGCTCTAGGCGGCCTCTCGAGAGCGTGCGCTCACGATAGCCCTCGCGCCCAAAGCTCCGCTCGTGCCAACCTGACAAGGCCGACAGGGGCTGCATGCGCGCTGGCCGGCAGCGTACCGGTTCGTGTAAACTCTGCGAGCACCGGATCCGAATGATTCATGATTCACACGCTGGAATTCTTGACTTGAAAGTGACAAGAAAGGCCTCACTTCCGTTCATACTGATGCTGTTCTCATCTGGCACCATGCTGACTGGATGTACCGACGCACCTCGCGACCGCAGTGTGCCCTGGTGCGAGCAACGGGGGCTGGATGAGCTTGGCCCCACGTATCGCGCTCAGTGCTGGGACACGGTCGATGACCGGCCGCAGGTGGCTGTTTGCCCCACTTCTTGGAGCGATTCTTCGAGTGATGGTCACCGCCTCCCGAGCGCGATCACCCCCCAATGCGTGGACAACCACGGCGGGTCGGGTCGGGGGACCATGGTCACTTGCCCTGGCGACGCGGATGCTCACTGTTCCCCCCTTTAATCGTCTCCTGCGACACCTCTGTCGCCACGGCAGACCAACCGGATGTCAGTAGCGACCTGTGCACGGTTGTATGAGGCTCGGCGCTGGAAACGGTGGTAGGTGGATGGAATGCGTTTGCTTCTCCCCCCGAGCCGCGGCCTCGCTGCGGAAACCGCGCACGCCGAGCGCTTGGCCGAGTGGCTCTCCCACTGGTTGGGTGTCGCGTGTGCAGTCGACGTCGCACCCAACTACGCCGCCGTGCGCACGGCCGCCTTGGACGCAACCCACGATGTCGTGTGGGCTCCTCCCGTGATTTGCGGACACATCGCCGGCAGCGTCCGCAGCACGCTCACGGCCGTGCGCGACCGCTCGACATCCAGCAGCGCCGCGCTGCTCGTGCGCAAGGACGGCGACATCCGGCAGCTCTCGGACCTCGAGGGCACACGGGCAGCGTGGGTCGACAAGCTCTCCATGGGTGGGTATCGGAGCGCCTTCGCGCTGCTGTGTCAGCGGGGGTTCCAGCCGTCCGCGTTGTTTCGAGCCCAGGGGTTCTGCGGCTCGTACCGGGACGCGATCCTCGCGGTGGCCGCGGGCCACGCGGAGCTCACCTCGGTGTACGGCCGCATCGACGCGAACGAGAGCGACATCGCCGACACGTTGGAAGACATGGTGGGCGATCCCGCGCTCCGCCTGCTCTGTCGCACGCCTCCGGCCCCCTACGACGCGCTCGTCATTACGCAGCGGATGTCCGAAGCCGACGCGACGGATCTCGAGCAGAGAGTCCTAGACCTGCGACCTCGCGCGCGCGCGCGGTGGCAACGCCGTGCTGCTGCAAGTATGCCAGTCGGAGGGCTTTGCACGGCTGGACGACTCGGCCTACGCCTGGCTCGAGCACGCGGCGCCCAGCCTCGACCGCGAGCCCCTCAGGCCAGTGGGCCTCTGCGCGCTGAGCGACGAAGAAGATGATGTCCCGCCAGGGAAGCCTCGCCCTCGGAGCACCTATGGAAGTCAACGGTCACATCCAGTTCACGGTCATCGAACAGTCTGCGGACGAGGTGGTGTCCGAGATGCCGATCCAGCCGGGTATCCTGAACCCCTACGGCACGGTGCACGCTGGCGCGACGCTGTGGTTCGCGGATGTCACGGCCACGGTGCTGGTGCTGGCCGGAACGCAGACCAGCGCAGGGATGCAGGGCTTCCCCCTGGCCATCAACCTGAATGCCAACCTGGCCGGCAACAGCCACGAGGGCACGTTCATCGCACGCGCCGGCTATGTGAAACGAGGCAAGAGCGTGAGCATCGTGCGCACCACCGTGACTGACCGCTCGGGGAAGCTCATCGCGGATGTCACCACCAGCCACGTCGCGTCCAAGTAGATGAGGGATCCGCTGAATATCCGTGTTGCCATGCCCATTGCGGTATGGTCCCGCGGGTCCATGGAGGGGGCCGCTTGAGCTGAGCGCGCCACTAGCCGAGACTCCGGTGCATGCGACACATCATCGTGCTCTGGACCTTCTGTCTCATGGCCTGCGGCAGCGGAGGCGCGGCCGAGCCCGCGACGGCTGCCGATGAGAGCGGGGGAGGTGAGAACGGCGGCCGTCCGCCTGCGCTGGCGGACTGCGCCGGGGTGTGGGTCGGTGTCGGGGTTCAGGAGGGAGGCCCGTGGACCATCGAGCTCACGCTGGCGCCGGCTGACGGCCCTGGGGTCTGCGGAACCATCGAGTACCCGTCCCTCGGTTGCGGTGGCCAGGTGGTGGACTGCGTCGCCGAGGCGGACGGAAGCATCACCATGCGCGAGGTCTACTCGCACGGCCTCGAGTCCTGCGCCCCGCCGGGCGCGCTGCGCGTGAGCTGCGGTGGGCGGGGCACGGCGTCGGAGGGACACATGAGCTGGGTGTGGAGTGGCGAAGGCGGCCCGGTGACAAGCGACCTCACGCGCCAGTGATTCATGACTTGTCGGGTGGACGCGATGCCGAGCGGCGGGAAGCCCGGCGCGTCCGCCTGCGCCGCGGCGCCGCGAGAGCGACCTCACTCACCGACAGCGCAACACCCGCACGGTCGCCTGCGCGGCACTCCGCGGGCCTTCCACTCCGTAGACCACGGCGACGCCGTCCGCGCCGCGCGCCTCGACCACGCGGTCGCCCAGCGCCACCGGGGTCCCCACGGCGCGGCCAGCCAGGTCGCGCCAGACCAGTGCGTAGGACCCGTCCGTGTGGCGCTCGACGTGCGGTGTGGTGGTGCCCGGGGGGAGCGCCTCGTCGGCGCCCAGCTCGCGCGCTGGCCCCATCGTTCCGTCTGGGGCCAGGGTTGCCACGCGCGCGGGACGGCGTCCCTCTGCGCCGAACACCACGCGCAGCGTGTCGCCCACGAAGCGCAGGTCCGTGACGGCTGCGGCGGGGAAGGCGCCGCGCACCGTGGCGCTCGTCCCGTCGGACAGGTAGAGGCGGCGCCTGTGCCCCGAGGACACGTCGGCCTCGCCCAGGGCTGCCCAGCGCTCCCCGTCGAGCGCCAGGCCGAGGGCCGCGGCGTTGGGGGCCTCGTCTTCGCCGAACTCGAACGTGGCGAGAGTCTCCACCGTGAACGCGCCCCCGTCGTCCAGCACATAGCGTTCGACGACCATGGGCCGGTAGGTGTGCGAGCGCAGGAGCGTGAGCGCGCGACCCTCGACGCGCACGTGGTGTCCCACGATCCACTCGCCCACCCGGTGCGAGAACGGCTCCCCGACGGTCATGCCCTGCTCGTCGAACACGAGCAGGTCGAGGCACTTCAACGATTGCGGCGCGCAGAGCGGGTGCGTCAGGAGCACGTGACCGGCCCCCACGCGGTACACGCCGAACAAGTCGCGTGCGCCCGGCATGGGCACCAGCGTCGCCGGAGCACGCGGGGCGCCGGTGGCGTCGAGGGACACCACGTTCACGTGCTCCGCGTCGACCGTCCACGCCACGAGCCCGCCCGCGGCGTCGAGCGTCGCGACCATCTTCGGACGCCGGTCGGCGGTCTCGTCGAGCACGACCGGCTCACCCAGCGTGCACTGCGCCCGCGCCATGTCGAGCGGGGGCAGGGCGCCCGTCGGCGCATGCGGCGCAACCGGAGGAGTGATCCCACGAGCGGTCTCCGGCTCGCGCTCGGGCACGTCGCCAGGGGTGGGCGCCGTAGCGGGCAGGGCGGGCGAAGGCTCCGCCGTCGCACCCGGCGACGCCTCGGGCGGGCTGGACGAGCAGGCGAGCAGCCCTCCGGGGAGCAGGCACAGCCACACGCAGGTGTGCGCTCTGTACGACCACGGGCTGGCCACCAGGCGCGAGCGGCGCGTGGCCACGAGATCATGGCGGGTCCTCATGAGAACGAGGGTGCCCAGTCCCACGCTGCGGGTCCAGCGAGCCGTGCCAGCTGCAAGTCCGTCCTTCCCAGCATGCGGTGCGGGGGTCCGCTATCCTCCGCGGCCATGGCCCCGCCGCACAGCCTTGCGCCCCTGGCCGCCATCCTCGAGTCGTATCAGCGCCTGCTCGGTGAGCCGCTCGAACCCGGGGAGCGCGACCCCCTCGCGCTCGCGCGCTGGCTCGACGAGAGCGCGCCGTACTGCCTGCTCGCCCACGACGATGCGGCGGACCCGCGCTTCGTATACGCCAACCGCGCCGCCCTTCGCTGCTTCGAGTACACATGGGACGAGCTGATCGGTATGCCCTCGCGTCTCTCGGCGGAGGCGCCCAACCGCGCCGAGCGCGACGCCTTGCTCAGCTCGGTCGCGGAGAAGGGGTACGCGTGCGGCTATCGCGGCCTGCGGATCGCGAAGTCGGGTCGCCGCTTCTGGATCGAAGACGTAACCGTGTGGAACCTGCTCGACTCCGAAGGGAACCCCTGCGGTCAGGCCGCGACCTACCGCCGCACCTCCCCCGCGACCGACGGCTTGCCCTCCACCTAGACCATCCACCTTGCTGCGGAACGCGCTGTCGTCCGCTCGCACGCTCGCCAATCCCGTCATCGCCTCGCGTGACCAAGCCACAGCGCCATGAGCTCCGCGCGTCCGCCCACGCCGAACTTCCGATAGAGACGCGAGTGGTATTCGTTGGTGGTGTGGAGGCTGTGATCGAGCTGCGCGGCCACCTCCTTGGCGCTCAAACCCTGTAGGATCGCCTGGAGGACCTGCTGCTCGACGGGCGTGAGCGGCGCGTCGGCCAAGAGCAGTCCGTGGCCCAGTAGGAGCTGACGCTGGAACCAGCGCAGACCGCGCAGGGCCTCCTCCGCCAGCGCACATGCGTCACGATCGAAGGGCATCTCGCGGCGATAGAAAGCCAGGCCGGCCTCCGTGTCGTCGTTCACTGGCGCGCCCACGAACATGACGTCCACGGCGTCCATGCCACCGCGGAAGAAGCGCTGGTAGAACTCGCTCTGGAACCACTCGGGCTCGACGAGGTCGGCCAAGCAGAGCACCCGAAAGCGTCCTCCCTGCGCGTGATAGCGGATGGACTTCTCATCGGGGCCCGCGTCGAGGCTGTCCTTGTAGTCGCGGATGGTGGCGTCGATGCCGGGCAGCGGACGCAGGTACTTCACCACCGGCATGCGCCAGCCCCCGAGCGGGTCGCTCATCGACGGGTGGGAGAGCCGAACCACGCCGGCCCACATGGCGTTGTCCGCGTGCAACAGCCCACACATCTCCTCGAGCAGGTGGCGCCACGCGCGGTCGATGTCGCCCTGTCCGAAGTCGGCGAGAGAGTCCCACAGAGCGTGCAGCCGGGCTTGCTGTTCGGGTGACGTTCCGGTCGCTGGCATGGTCGGTCTACTCCTCGGCTCCCCCAGTCTTGGGGGACGACGCACATCGCGCCCTACGGTAAACGAATTGAATCCTGTGGAGTGCATTGCCATGAATTGGGTTTCTTCGAAGCACATGTCCGCACGCGCGGACGTGTCGGTCTCCGTGTGCCTCGGGCTCGCGCTCGCGCTGCTGCTCCCCGCGTGCGGTGACGGCTCGCAGCCTCCGCTCGTGGTCCTCGACCGCGACGGGGATGGCGTGGACGACACCGACGACGCGTTCCCCGACGATCCGAGTGAGCAGGTCGATCTCGATGGGGACGGCACCGGCGACAACGCCGACACCGACGACGACGGCGATGACGTGGCCGACGTGAGCGATGCCTTTCCCCGCGACCCGACCGAGTGGGTCGACGCGGATGGCGATGGTGCCGGTGACAACGGCGACCTCTTCGCGCAGAACCCCGACGAGTGGGCCGACACCGATGGAGACGGCGTGGGCGACAACTCGGACGCGTTCCCGAGCGACGCGACGGAGACCAATGACGCCAACGAAGACGGCGTGGGTGACAACAGCCAGCGGTTGGTGGAGAGCGGTGTCGAGCCCGCGGGTGACAACTGCCCGCACGGTGGCGCGGTCACGTGGTTCGGACTCGACGAGAACGACGACGCGGCCCTGCAGCCGAGCGAGATCGACGCGAGCCAGAACTTACACCTGCGACCCGGAGCGCTACGCCATCGGCGGGACGGTGACCGGCGTGCCGGTCGACGGAACCGACGCGGTCGGTCTGCTCAACCTGGGCGGTGACGCCGTCGTGCGCGCCGAGAACGGCACCTTCTCGTTTCCGAGCGAGCTGGTCCCCGAAGCCGACTACGGCGTGACCGTCGGCGTCCAGCCGCTCACGCGCTACTGCGAGACCAGCGCCACGAGCACGGGCACGGTGGGCACAGGGCCGGTCTCGAACGTGGCGATCACCTGCTACGCGAACGGGCAGGTGACCACGCGACACAACTTCCAATCGGGCGGCGTGGCCGTGGACGCGAGTGACAACCTCTACGTGGCCGACTTCCTCGGCCACGCCGTGCGCAAGATCAGCCCCTCTGGCGTGGTCACCACGCTCGCTGGCGGAATGGACGGCTTCACCGACGGCCAAGGTTCCGAAGCGCGGTTTCGCTTCCCCTACGACGTGGCGCTCGATGCCGATGGAAACGTCTATGTGTCGGACGTGGGGGCCTTCACCATCCGCAAGATCACACCCGACGGGATGGTGACCACCCTGGCTGGCACCGCCGGGGTGGCGGGCTTCACGGACGGTCAGGGCGCGGCGGCACGCTTCCTCGCTCCGCGTGGCCTCACGGTGGACAGCGCCGGCAACGTCTACGTGGTGGACAACGACACGCGTCTTCGGAAGGTCAGCCCGACGGGCGCCGTGACCACATGGCAGTCGAGCGGTGGCTTTGCCAGCAACCCCGGGAGCCCCGCCCAGTCCATCTTCACGGACGTGGCCGCTTCGCGCAGCGGCACGGTCTACGTCGCGGATGCCAACCTGTGTGACTGCGTGCTCCAGACCAACGCCGCCGGCGTGATCGGCATCTTGCCCATCACGTACTCCACCACAGGGTCACGCTACCAGAACATCACCGGGCTCGCGGTGGACGCCAACGACAACCTCTACGTGGCGGACACGCAGTACGGAAACTACCGCATCCGACGGCATGGTCCTGCCAGTGTGGGGGTGTCCAACATCAACGACTTGGCGACCATCTCGCAGCCCGAGCAGACCGTGCTCCAATCGGGTTCGCCAGGCAACGCCGACGGCATCCAAGCCACGGCGCGCTTCTCGGCAGCGCCCGCGGGCATCGCGGTGGACCGCGCGGGCCACGTGTTCGTCGCCGACCGCGACAACCAGCGCATCCGCAAGGTGTATTTCGTGCCAGGCGACATCCCACCCGTGCCGCCGCCCGTGGTGGTGAGCGTCAGCGCCAACGACGCCTCGCAGCTGGGCGAGGAGCTGCTGCCCGCCTTCAACGCGGACCCCGCTGCGGTCCTCTTGCTCGGGGCCCTGCGCGCCAGCTGGGACACCGGCCTCTATGGTCCACGCCCCGCAGACGGAGTGCTCATCGACTTCGCGTGGGAGCGCTGCAAGGCGGACCCCGACGAGTGCAACACGCTCGCGGACGCGATGGACTCGCTCCTTCTGCTCACGCGCACCGACGGAACCTACTTCGCGATCCTGGCCGCGTGGGAAGCGGTGCGGGGCAGCCCAGGGTGGGGGGGCGACAGCCTGGTGGGCGACCTGGTCTGCTCCGGGTCGCTCGCGGAGGGCAGCGTCTACTGCGCGTCCTCGACGCGTGTGCCCATGAACAGCCCGCGTGTGCCCGACGAGATCGAGCGCGCGATGTGGACGTCCGTGACCTCGCCCGTCAACATCGTGAACACCGTCACCATGCTTCAGGCGCTGCTGACGGCGCTCGAGGACGGCGACCCGGGCTACGGCACCACACTGAGCAGCGCGCTCCAGAACTTGGGTGAGGACAGCGCCATCACGCGCGGCCTCGCCACGGTCGTGCTCTTCATGGAGGCCATGCGCATCGCCGACCGGCAGCGCAGCGGGGAGACGATCACCCCAGAGCAGCAGGTCTTCGCCCAGCGGCTCGTGGCGCAGACCCAGCAGCAAGAGCGCGCGGCGCTCGACCAACTCCGGGCCGAGTTCACGGCGCACCAAGAGGCCAACCGACCGCCGGCCACGCGCGGTGGGCTGTACTACTTGGGCACTGCGCCCACCGAGGCGCACGAGCGGGCGCTGCTGACCCTTCTGCCGCAGAGCTCCGGCAACACGGAGGTGGACGACACCGCCACCATGGCGTTCCGCTTGCTCACCGCCATCGGCCAGTCGCAGCGCGATGTCACGGTAGGAGAGGGTGTAGACGTGCACGCCGTCGCTGCCGGCGTGGGCCTCGGCGTACCGCTCGCGAGCGCGGTCGTCGCGCTGGGGGCCGGGTTGGCGCTCGCCAGCGCGTCGGCGGCGTTGACGGCCACGAGCCTCACGGTCACGGTGCTGGCGACCGGAATCACCGTGGCGGGCACCACGGCAGGGATCAAGGGCGGCGTGCTGGTGGTGGCGGCCGCCTCGCTCGCGGGCTCCATCGGTGGCACCGCCGGGGCTGCGGCGCTGGTGGGCCCAGCGGCGCTCATCGTGGCTGCCATCGCCGTCCTCGGCGCCGGGGGCGCCATCGTCGCGGAGATCAACGACTTCACGCGCGTGATGGAGGCGATGGATGCCATCCTCCGGCTCCAGGCCATGGTGCCGCCCACGCTGGGTGACCTGACGGACAACGAGTCCCCGAACCCCTTCAATCCGCTGGTCCTCGGCACCGACACGCAGGTGCTCTACTCGGTCACGCAGCTGGTGGGAGGCTGACCGATCCATGAGTGGAGACGCGCGCAGGGTGGAGCCCGAGATGACGTTCGTGTGGTACAGCCCGGGTCTCGCGGTGGTGGGCGTCATGGCCTGGCTGTTCTGCGGCTGTGGCGGGAGCAACTCCCCGGCCGATGGAGGCACCGACGCAGGTCCCACGGCAGACATCGGCGTGGACGCTAGCTTCTCCGCGGACACCGGCGTGGATGGCGCCTTGGACGCGAGCACCGACACCGGCGTGAACGGTCAGCCGAGCCTCGCCCTCGTGGAACCTCGCATCGCCGCGCGCCAGCAGCAGACCGTGACGTTCGCGCTCGACGCGGCGGATCCGGAAGGTGACGCGTATGCGGTCTACTTCACGGGATGCGCAAACCCGCAGGGTACGATTCAACTCTGCATCGACGCGGGTTGCACCCAGGCGGTCACGCTCGACTGCACAGTCGTGCACGACGATACCACCGTGCCACAGCTCCTCGCGGTGGACCCGTCGCTGCACGGGCGGTTCACGGCGGGCGACCTCCCGACGCTCCTCGCAGGCGACAGGTACAACACGGCGCACTTCCGCCTCGACGACGTGGCCTCGCTGCTGCCGCCGGCCGAGGTGGCGGTGGTGTTCGACGTCATCATCGACAACCAACCGCCCATGGTCTTCGTCCAACAAGAAGATCGGGAGGACTTCGCCATCTCGCCGGCGTTCGGTACGGACGTCCTGGTGGATGTCACTTTCATGGACCCTGACTTCACGTACTCCGACTTCCTGTTGTTCACGGTCGAGGGCAGCCTCGACAACTCGCTGGCGCCCGCTGCCGAGCTCGACGTGGTCGCGTTGCTGGCCGCGGTCCCCGACTGCGGAGATGCCGTCACCGTCACCCCCACGACGTTCTCCTACACCTGCACTGCCCCCTCGGTGCAGGCCTTCCTCGGTGCCGTGAAGATCCTCGCCCCCACCGAGCAGGAGGGTGCGAGTGGCGCGGTCACCCTGGTCGTCCGGGTGAGCGACAACGGCAACTACGGCCAGTGTCCCGACAGCACGACGCTCGACCCCACGCCGTGCCCCATGGAGGACATGGTCACGCTGATCGTCACGTACGTGGCGCCGTAGAGGGGCGCGCGGCGCTGTTTCGATGGTCTCGCGCTGGCCACTCAGCAGCAACGGGGTGAGGACCCGCAGAGCACCTTCGCTTCTCTAGGGACTCCTGACGGGCGACGCCGCGCTGACGCTAGAAGAACACGGAGTCCGGGTTGGCATCGAGCAGGCGCGCCACCGTGGTCATGCCGTGGAACCCGCCGCTCGCATCCAGAAAGACGACATGATGCCCCAACGTGAACTCGAGCTCGGCGCGACCGTTTGCCGAGATGGCGAGGCTCCGCCAGCTGCGGGTCACACCGACCGAGTCCGTCCGCGGGACCGGCGCACCGAGGGTGAGCTCGGCCGCCGGGAGGAGCGGGTGCGTGACCACGCACAAGCCCTGCCACGCCACTTGCTCCCCGTTCCATCGCTCGGGGACAGCAATCGCGGTGCGCCCCGGCATCGTGTGGGCACGCATCCACGTGAGCAGCGCTCGGGGCTGAGTCGGGTCGACCTCCGCGTAGATCCAACGTTCCCCAGTGTCTTGCGAGACGAGCGCGAACGAACTGGGCCGCGTGGCCGCCGCGTCGCTTCCGTGCAGCACGTCCATGCAGCGACCGTAGTCGACCACGTGACCGCTCACGGGGTCCGAGCCCGCAGGAGACGGCAAGAGCACATCGGCGCGCGTGGACGGCGCGAACACCGGCAACGCGCAGAGCAGCAAGAGCCCCACACTGCCGGAGGCGAGGGAGAGGCGGCGCTTGGCGTGGGTGGTCATCGCGTGAAGTCCAGGTCGATGGTGACGCTCGGATCGAGCAGTGCGGCAACGCCCCAGGCTCCAGCGAAGTGACCATCGGAGCCGAAGAAGCCAATGCGGTGAGCGAGCGAGTCGTTCACGCGCTCCTTGGCCGCTGTGCTGAGCTGGAGCGAGCGGCGCGTCCACCCCGAAGGCGGCGAGGTAGGCCGTGCTTCGCCGAGGGTGATGTCCGAAGGAGAGATCAAGACACGCGCCACGACGCACGTGGCGAAGAAGCCGACCACGCGGCCCGCATCGTTCCTCTTGGGCGAGACGATGAAGCGCCGGCCTGGTGTTGGGCCCGTGGCGATCCAAGTCTCGAGGGTCCGGCGACCACGCGGAGAAGGGTCCTCGATGGAGAGCGTGGTGTTCACCGTCGGGCCGGAGTTCAGCGTTCCGCCCATCGGCATCTGCCGACTGGCATCCACGCCGAGGAACGGGTCGAAGCAGCGCTCGTTGTCGATTTCGTAGCCCGTCACTTCCGGTTCGGAGGGACGGCGTCGTTGCGCCTCCGCATCGCGAATGGGTGCCGCAGCGATCCCGGTGACGGTGAGAGCGAGCAGGACCCCTAGCGCGCGAAGGCGTTCCACGTGGACGAGTGTACTTCCGTCACGGGCACGACGCTATCTCGCTCAGCCGTGCACGGCGATCGCGCGGATCCACGTCGCACGATCGTTCGTGACCGTCAGCACGTTGCCGACGGACACGTTCGCGGACCGCGCGGCCATCGCGATGAGCGGCGACTGGACGAAGAGGTTCGAACTCTGCAGGGCGGCTCGGTTGGTCACGGCCCACTTTACGATTCGCGCGGCGGTCGAGATTTCAAAGCTGGTCATCGGCTGGCAATCGTGAGCACAGCGGACGCGCTTCGCGCGACGAACGATCTCGTCGGCGCTCGACAGGAACAGATCGCAGTGCGCGGTTTCGAAGCGGCCTTCAACGCGCGAGAGGAGCCAGTCGCGATCGAGCCAGATGGAGGTCGTGCCCGCTGGAAGCTCGAGGTGATAAGTCGGCGGCGCGTCGAAGATCTCGGCCATCGGGGCGAGCATACCGACAAGGTGCAAGGGCGGGAACGAAGTTCGCGCGCGCCCATGCGAGGCGAAACGAGTCTAGACCCCTGCGCGCCGTAGCCGGATCTCCACTTCGCGGTCCACGTACGACCACTCCTCGGTCTCGCGCAGCTTCCCGAGCAGGTCGTCGAACGCGCTGGTGTCGGCCTCGCCGAACTCGAAGAAGGTGAGGAAGTCGAACGGGCCGCCCAGGTCTCGGCTGTGGTAGAGGCGCCGCGCGATGGCGGGCAGGTAGCGCAGGCCTACCTCGGTGTGATGCGAGCGTGCCTCGAAGATGGCGCGCCGCTCGTCCTGCGGGAGCGCCCACCAGGCCGCGGACTTCCGGATGGGAATCAGCACTGCACAGCGGCTGGCCAGGCGCCCGAGGTCCTCTTGAACGGCCACCAGCTGGGTCCGCTCCGCGCGCTCCACGTAGCGCTCGTTGCTGCGCACGCCGTCCAGGGTGAACACCGCTCCCGGAGCTGCTGCGAACTCGCTACCCTCCATCCGCTGCATGGCGCTGGCCACGGGCAGCGACTCGCCGCAGATGGCGGTGATGCGTTCCACCAGGAGGTCGCCGGTATCGCCTGCAATGAAGCGGACTCGGATGGTCATGGTCCCCACGCTGGACCGCGCAGGCCTCACGCTGCAACCTCTCGCCCGCGAATTTGCAGGGCAGAAACGGCATGGAAACGCCGCTCGTTGCGGCCGTGGTCTATGCTGCTGGGTATGGCGGATCGGCCCGTGCACCCCAACGTCGTGTTGAAGAGCTACTGGACCGCGTCGTGGAGCGACTCACCGGAGCCGTTGTCGGGCCGGCCCATCGAGGCGCGGTCCGGCAGACTCCCGGCGGAGGCCCCCGAGCACTGCGCCCGGTGCGGCGCGGGAGGCCTACAGCCCCATGACGCGAGCGACGACTCGGGCACTGCCTGGCGTCAGCTCTTCTTCCAGTTCCACTGCGAGTCCTGCGGCGCGTACACGCTGTTCCACTACGACGACTGAGAAGCCTTTACGCCTCGCGCCCGCGCACGTTAGAGTCGGCCCCGGCTCGCGTGGCGTCCCTGACCGACGTCGTTTCGCGCCTTTTCCCGAGGTTTTGCTCGTCCCACGAGTATCGTTTGGCCATCGGCACCGAAGCTATCGATCTCCCGCGCCCCTTTGGGCCGTACACCCTCACGCGCCGCCTGGCCGTGGGAGGCATGGCCGAGGTGTACGTGGCGAAGACTCAGGGCATCGGCGGCTTCGAGAAGCTGCTGGCCATCAAGGTCATCCACCCGACCTACTCGGAGGACGAGCAGTTCATCACCATGCTGGTGGAGGAGGCCAAGCTCAGCGTCCTCCTGAACCACAACAACGTGGTGCAGACGTTCGACCTCGGCTGTACGGAAGACACCTACTTCATCGCCATGGAGCTGGTGGAGGGGGCGGACTGCTACCGCATGCTCAAGGCGCTCCGGCAGCGCAAGGCGCTGCTGCCGCTCGACATCTGCGCTTACATCGTGTCGGCGGTTTGCTCGGCGCTCGACTACGCGCACCGCAAGCGCGACAGCGGCGGCAACCCGCTGCGCATCGTGCACCGCGACGTCTCGCCCCAGAACGTGCTGGTGAGCTTCTCGGGTGACGTGAAGCTGGCGGACTTCGGCATCGCGAAGGCGGCGCTGCGCACGCAGGACACCCAGGTCGGCATCATCAAGGGCAAGTACTACTACATGTCCCCCGAGCAGGCGTGGGGTGACCCCATGGACCACCGCTCGGACATCTTCTCGGCGGGCGTGGTGCTGCACGAGCTGCTCACCGGCGAGATGCTCTACCAGGCAGACAACCTGCCCGAGCTGCTGGACCGCGTGCGCAAGGCCGAGCTGCGGCCGCCTTCGGCCTTCCGCCGCGACGTGCCGGCCGAGCTGGACGCCATCACCATGAAGGCGCTCGCGCGGCGCGCCGAGGATCGCTACGAGTCCGCGCACGACCTGGGCCAGGCGCTCACCCAGTTTCTCTACCAGCACCAGCCGTCGTTCACCACGGCGCGGGTGGCACGCCTCATGTCGCAGCTCTTCGCGGAAGAGTACGCCGCCGCCACCGGCGCGCCGCCGCCCTCGCAAGAGAAGCTGCTGGCTGCGGACCCGGGTCGCCGCGACTCGGTGACCGCCAAGATGACGGTGGGCGAGTACGAGCCCGACGCGAAGAGCGTGATCTTCGACCTGCGGCGCACTCGCGACGACCTGCCCACGCTCGGCCGCGCATCCAGCAGCGATGACCGGCCCACCAACCCGAACGCCATCCGGGTCACGGCCCGCCCGCCGCGCTACACGTCCAAGCAGGCGCCGCCCGTGCTGGCCACGCCGCGCCCCGGCGAGGACGAAGACGCACCCACCATGATGCTGGACCGCGCCGGCCTCGCGCTGGCCGACCTGGCCGCGGGGCTCGAGTCGCCCAGCGCTCACGGCGACGACTTCGGCGACGACGAGAACACCGTGGTGGAAGACATCGGCATCGGCGCGCAGCTGCAAGACCTCCTCGCGGCCGAGGCCCGCCCCGCGAACTCGCCCTCGGGGCGTGGCTCTCCCTCCGTGAAGCTCAGCGCGTCGTTGGCCGAGGACGCGGACGTCTACCTCCACCCGGACGACATGACGCCACCGGGGCCGTCGTCCATCCCGAAGGCGCCACGCGTGCCCCGCGAGGCGGCGGCCATGCTCACGCCCATGACCAGCTCGGTGACGCCGCGCCCCTCGGGGTCGCGGGTGTTGGAGGCGCTGCGCTGGACGGTGATCGCCGCGCTGGTCGGGCTCGTCACGTACCTGGTCATCGCCAAGGCCATCAAGCCCGAGCCGGTGCCCGTGGTGCGCATCGACTCCGTGCCGCGCGGGGCCGAGCTCTGGCTGGACGGGCAGCGGCTACCCGACCCCACGCCCGCGCGCATCGAGGGGCTGGTGGTGGGCACCGATCACGCGCTCGAAGTTCGCTTGGCCGGGCACGAGCCCTGGACCACGCACCTGCGCGTCCAAGCCGGTGAGCAGGAGCAGGTGGCCGCGCTGGTGGCCGTGGGCCGCATCGTGGAGATCGTCTCCGAGCCGGCCGGCGCGGAGGTTCGCTGCAATGGCGTGCTCGAGGGGCGCACACCGCTGCGCCTCGGGCGCCGACGGGTCGGCGAGGTGCTGGACATCAGCGTGACCATCGAGGGCCGTGAGCCCGTCTCGCACCGCCTCGAGGTGGTGGAAGGCGAGGGGACGCAGACGCTGCGGGTGCTCGGCGGGCGGTAGGCCTGGGCGCCTCGGGGTGCCAATTGCTCTTGTTTTAGGCGCCCAACTCGAGGTTGTCGATCAGCCGCGTGGTCCCGAGGTGCGCGGCAATCAGCACCACCAGCCGCTCCGGCACCCCGTCCGTGGGCGGCAGCAGCGTGTCGGGGTCCACGGCGGCCACGTAGTCGATGCGGTCCATGCTGGCCACCACGTGTTCGCGCGTGATGGCGGCCAGGCGCTGCGCGTCGCGCTCGCCCGCCTGCCACGCCGCCTCCGCGGCTCGCAGCCCGCGGGAGAGACCCAGCGCGCGCTCGCGCTCGTGCGGCGCCAAGTAGCGGTTGCGCGACGACAGCGCCAACCCGTCCGGCTCGCGCACGATGGCGCAGCCCAGCATCTCGATGGGCATGCTCAGGTCGGTGACCATGCGCTCGAGCACGCGCCACTGCTGGAAGTCCTTCTTGCCGAACGCGGCGGCGCACGGGCCCACCAGGTTGAAGAGCTTGTTCACCACGGTGGTGACGCCACGGAAGTGCCCGGGCCGGAACTCGCCCTCGAGCGGCTGCGTGATGCCTTCCACCTCCACGTGGCTCTGGAAGCCCGGTGGGTACATGACGTCCGGCGCGGGCGCGAACACGATGTCCACGCCCACGGTGGCGCAGCGTTCCACGTCCGCCTGGAGCGTGCGCGGGTAGCGGTCGAGGTCGTCGGTGGGCGCGAACTGCAGCGGGTTCACGAAGATGGTGAGCACGCGCAGGTCGGAACGCGCCCCCACCTGCGTGACCAGCGAGAGGTGCCCGTCGTGCAGTGCGCCCATGGTGGGCACCAGGCCCACGCGCTGCCCCTGCATGCGGGCAGCGTCGCACACCGCCCGCAGCTCGGACGGATCGTGGATGATGCGCGGCGCCATGCTCAGCTCACGGGGCCGTAGCTGGGGCCGTGCTGGCGCTCGGGGTTCACGGGCGCGGCGCTGGGAGCCGCCACGCTGGCAGCGCTCTCTTCGCGGCGCAGCACCTGGCCGAACGCGTATTCCTCGGTGGGGAAGGCGCCCGAGCGGACCTCGTCGCAGTAGCGGGCCGCGGCCAGCTTGCCGTCCTCGAACCAGTCGGCGTAGCGCTTCACGAACTTGGGGCGCATGTCGGGCGTGAGGCCCAGGAGGTCGTAGCAGACCAGCACCTGGCCATCGCACGCGGGGCCCGCGCCGATGCCGATGGTGGGGATGCTGATGGCGTCGGTGATGGCGGCGGCGAGATCACTCGGGATACCCTCGAGCACCAGCGCGAACGCGCCCGCTTCGGCCACGGCGCGAGCGTCGTCCAGCACGCGCGCGGCGGCGTCTTCGGTCTTGCCCTGAACGCGGAAGCCGCCCATGGCGTGCACGCTCTGCGGCGTGAGGCCCACGTGGCCCACCACCGGGATGCCGGCGGTGACGATGCGCTCGATGGTGGCCGCCGCGCTGCGCCCGCCCTCGAGCTTGACCGAGTGGGCACCACCCACGGACAGGAAGCGGGCCGCGTTGCGCAGCGCCTCCTCCGGGCTGATCTGCCAGCTCATGAAGGGCATGTCGCCCACGATGTGCGCGCGCCGGGTGCCACGGGCCACCGCGCGGCAGTGGTAGACGATCTCGTCCACGGTGACCGGCAGCGTGGAGTCCAGCCCCTGGACGACCATGCCCAGGCTGTCGCCCACCAGCAGCATGTCCACGCCAGCCTCGTCGAACAGCTGCGCGAACGTGGCGTCGTAGGCGGTGACCATGGTGATCCGCTCGCCGGCGCGCTTCATGGCACGCAGCATGGGAACGGTGACGGGCTTCGCGGACGTGGAGGTCCCCTTGGGCTTGGTCATGTGGCGGTCTCCTGGCTGCAGTCGCGGCCGGGGCGATTCCCGGTCCACGCTTTCACCTGGCGCTCCTCAGAAGGTAGCACGGGCTTTCGACGCCCGCACCGGGGCATGATTCAGTGCGGGGGGCGGGTGGGGCTAGAGCGCGGCCAGCTTGGCCTCGAGCTCGGCCCGCAGCGGGCTGTCGGCCTCCGAGAGCACCACCCCGCGCTTGAGCATCTTCTTGGCCTCGTCGTCGAGCCCGATGGCGGCCAGCAGGCGGCCCGCTTCGCCGTGGGCGCGAGCCCGCTCGGTCTGGGGGCCACGCTCGGCCAGCATGCGCCACACGTCGGCCGCCCGGTCGAGGCGCCCTTGCTCCTCGTAGAGCGCCGCCAGACGCCACGCCGTGCGCGGCGGGATGAACGCGTCCCCGCGGTCCACGAAGCGCTTCAGCACGGACTCCAGCTGGGCGGTGGCGCCCGGCCCGTTGCCCGTCTCGGCCAGGGTCAGCCCGATCTCTTCGAGCAAGCTCCACTCGGGCGACGCGCCGGCGCGGTCGAGCGCCAGCTCCAGCACCTCCAGCGCCTCGGCCGGCGCGCCGGAGATACGCAGCTGCTGGCCGAGCGCGAAGTACGGGCGGTAGTCGTCGGGGAAGTCCTCGACGGCGGCCTGGAACGCGTCCAGCGCGCCTTCCTGGTCGCCGGCCAGCCCGTGCAGCGAGCCAATCTGGATGTGCGCGCCCAGGCGCCGGTCGCCGCCCTCGCCCTCGGGCAGCGCGGCCAGGAAGCGCTTGTACCCCGCCACTGCGGCCTCGCTGTCGCCAGCCAGCGTGCAGGCCTTGGCGTGCTCCAGGATCAAGTAGATGGGCGCCTCGGCCTTGGCCAGGACCGCCGCGAACCCGTCCCGTGCCACCGGGAAGTCCTCGTCGTCGAGCGCGAGCAGCGCGTCGAAGAACTCATCCCCGTACCCCGCGTACTCGCTGGCCTGCTCTTCGTACCAAGAGCCCGCTAGCACCGCGATGCGCTCCTCGCGCGTCATGACCACACGACGGTTGGCCTGCTGCACCTCCACCCGGTCCACGTCGTCGAGCTCGGCCTGGGCGCGGTCCACCAGCGAAGGGTCGGCCGCCACGTCGAGCGCGCCACGCAGCTCTTCCTTGGCCAGCTCGCGCTCACCGCGCTCCCGCAGCAGCAGCCCCTGGGCGATGCGGTTCTTGGCGATGCCGTCGCGGCAAGCGTCGATGCGCGCGACCACGCCGTCCCGCTCCGAGCGACGGTCGCCGGGGAAGGCGTCACGCGCCCTCTCGAACGCCAGCTTGGCCTCGCCGAAGGCTCCGCGCGCGAAGAGCTCTTCGGCCTTGCGGAGGTGAGTGTCGGGGTCGCTGCCGAGGAGTTTCTTGAAGAATGACATGCGTTGACGGGGCCTTCAGCCGCGGCCGGCCTTCTCGAGCATCTCGACGCGCTGCCGGGCGAGGGTCTTGAGGGGTTGCGCCACGCTGCGGCTCTTGGCCAGCGTGCGCAGGTCGTTGAGGCGCAGGTGTGCGATGAAGGCCATCGAGATGCCCACGGGCGTCTTGGGGTTGAAGATGAGCGCCATCTTCAGCTCGTAGCTCTGCAGCCACTTCCGCCGAGTGCCGATGTAGCGCAGCACGTCCGCACCGACTTCACGCGAGCAGGCGATGTTGGTGGCTTCTTTTTCCGTCATCTTCGGTGACGACATGGCAGCCATGGCGATGCCCTTGTTCGTGTCGCGCACCAGCAGGGCCCGCGCAGCTGCGTCGCCGATGACGGCCAGGCGCAGCTTCTCGCTCTTGGTCATGGCCTTGATCTGGAAGCTGAGCGGCTTGAACTTGTCGGCGACCTTCTCTTCCTGCTCGTCGAGCAGCGGGTTCACCTCGCGCACGATGGCGTCCGGGTCGTCGGCGTCGGCGGCGAGCGCCTCCTGGAAGATGAGGTCGCCAGGCAGCGGCTCGTCCGTGGGCTCGGGGATGAGCTGGCCCGTGATGGCGGCCACGTGCTCGGCGAAGCTGGGGATGCCCGTCAGCTCGACCCCGTTGCGGGCGCACAGCTCCACCAGCCGGTCGGCCGTGGACATGCGCATGTTGCGGTTCTTGTAGAGCGCCTCCACGATGACGGGCTGGTTCAGCAGGCGCTGCTGGTTGGTGGCGATGACCTCGCACAGGTGGTCGCTCGCCGAGCGCGCCACCACGATGATCGCAGCGTCGGGCGTGTTGTGGTTCATGACCAGCGCCTCGAGCAACGGCTCGCGGTCGATGAACTTGCGCGCCAGCGCCTCGAGGATGGCGCCCGGGATGGCGGCCTCGGCGGCTGCGCGCAGCACGTTCTCGGGCAGGCCCGTGAGGGTGGCGTCGGCCGCGCTCGCGATGCCCGCGTCGGGGTCGGCGGCCAGCTGCACCATGAGCGTGACCAGGTCACCACCCTTGATGGGAACGAGGCCCTTCGCGGCCATCAGGCGCGCGGGGCCGGGGGCCTTGGGGTCTGCGAAGCGGTGCAGCGACTCGGGCAGCTCCGCGAGGGGCAGCGGGAGTGAGGTGGACTCGGACATGGACCACGGGTGTACCAGACATCGAGGGCTCGCGCGCCCTCAGGACGCACGACGGCCACCGAGCCGGGCAGGGCGCCCGGGTCAGTCGTCCGCGAACTGGGGGGCGCGCTTCTCGCGCATGGCGGCCAGGCCCTCGGCGGCGTCCGCGGTGGTGAGCGACTCGCTCTGCAGCAGCGCCTCGAGCCGCGCGGCGCCCTCCACGTCCCAGCCCAGGAGCGTCTTCATGGTCTGCTTCATCTGACGCACGGCGCGCGGGGAGGAGAGGGCGATCTCGCCGGCCAGCTCCATGGCGCGCGGGAACACCTGCTCGCCCGGCAGGGCCTCGCTCACCAGACCGATGCGCTCGGCCTCCGCGCCGATCACCAGCCGCCCCGTGTACAGCAGCTCGGACGCGCGCGACACCCCCACGAGGCGGGGCAGCATGAAGCTGATGGCCATCCCCGAGTGCAGGCCCAGCCGCGCGAAGTTGGCGCCGTACTTGTCGCGCTCGTTCGCGATGCGGATGTCGGCCATCAGCGAGAGCCCGAAGCCGCCGCCCACCGCGTGACCCTGCAGAGCGGCGATCACGGGCACGCCCACGTTGCGCAGCTCGAGGAACGGCGCGTACATGGCGAACGAGCGCTCGTGCGGCAGGCCGTTCGGGTCCCCGGTCTTGAGCGAAGAGTGCAGGTCGGCCCCGGCGCTGAAGCACGAGCCCGTGCCCACCAGCACCACGGCGCGTGCGCCTCGGTCGGCCTTGGCACGCTCCACGGCCACGGCGAAGTCCCCCAGCAGCTCGGGGGTCATGGCATTGCGCTGGTCGGGGCGGTTCAGGGTGAGCACGCCGACGTGGCCGTCGCGGCTGTACAAGACTGCGGGTTCGGTCATGCGCCGGGTTCTGGAACAGGTCGCTCGCGGCGTCGAGTGGTCGCCATGGGCTGTGCGTTTTCCCTTTGGCGCAAAGGGGAACCGTCGCCTTCGCCGTCGCCGTCAACGACCAGGACAACGACGACGATGAAGGGGGTCGCTGGCTGTCTACACCCAGGCACCGCTGCCCGGGCCAGCGCCGTGTGTCACACTCCGGGCGTGCGCGCGCTCGCCCTCGTGACCCTGGCCCTCTGGGCATCTGCCTGCCAGGGCGGCGGGGCGCTCGGCGGCCCGGACGGCGGGCCGGAACAGGGGCCGCCGGACCTGGCGCACCTCGACGCCGGCGACCGCTGCGACACGGTGGACGAGTGCGATGACGGGGTGGCCTGCACGCGCGACGTGTGCGACCTGCGCGGCATCTGCGTGCACACCCCCGACGCGCTGGCATGTGACGACGGGGCTTTCTGCAACGGGGCCGAGGTGTGCGACCCGACGTTCGGCTGCGTGGGTGGCCCGCTGCGCGACTGCAACGACCGGAACGTCTGCACCCTGGACCGCTGCGACGAGTCGCGCCGGATGTGCCTCCACCTCCCGCGCGACTTCGACAACGACGGCGAGGCGGATGCGCGCTGCGTGGGGGGCAGCGACTGCGACGACGCCGACCCGCTGCGCGGCACGCTGCAGGCGGAGCTGTGCACCGACGCGCTCGACAACGACTGCGACGGCGACATCGACGAGGCGGCCTGCGGTCGCCCAGCCCACGACCTGTGCGACGACGCGCTCGACGTGAGCGCGGGTGGCCTGTTCGCCATCGCCACGGCGGGCGCGCGCGACGACTATGGCGCTGCCTGCGCGGGGCCGGGGCGCGAGCTGGTGGCGCGCCTGGTGCTGGACGAGACGTCCGACGTCACGCTGCGCGCCGCTGCGCCGGGCACCACGCAGATCGACCTGCGCTCCAGCTGTGGGGGAGGGGGCCTGGGGATCGCGTGTGACACCGACTCACCCGGCGAGGTGCGCCGCCGCAGCCTGGCGCCCGGAACGTATTACGCGTTCGTGGCCAGCAGCGCGGGCGCCGTGGAGCTGAGCGTCAGCCTCGATGAACCGACGCTCCCGCCCGCCAACGAGACGTGCGCCACGGCCACCAGCGTGGTGCCCCCGTTTGCGGCGAACGGCTCGTTCGTGGGGGTGGCCGACGACCTCGACCTGGCCTGTGGGCAGCCACTCTCGGGCGACCTGGTCTATCGCTTCAGCGTGCCGCCCGGTGCTCCCCAGGATGCCGTGGTCGCGCTCGCCGCCACCTCGAGCGCCGACTCGGTGCGCTTCTCGCTGCGCACCGACTGCGCCGATGCTGGGAGCGAGCTGGGCTGTGTCCGCGGCAGCCCGGCGGGCGCCCGGTTCCGGTCGCTCACCCCGGGGGACTATGCGCTGGTGCTGGAAGGTCCGGCCGAGCGCGAGGTGGACTTCAGCTTCGAGCTGCGCCTCGAGCCCGGCACCAGCCCGCCCCCGGGCGACGACTGCACGGCGCCCATCGACACCCCGCTGAACGAGATCGTGCACGGCACCCTGGGCGACAAGCGCGACGCCATCGAGACGGCCTGTGGGTTCTTCTACCGGGACGCGGTGCACCGCTTCGTGCTGCCCAGCGCGAGCGACGTGTCCATCGACCTCTTGGCGGGCGAGAACGGCATGGCCTACGTGAGCGGGGCCCTCGCGGCGACCTGCACGAACGACTTCACGCCGCCGGTGGCGCAGTGCGGTGGGGGTGCGCCTGCCCAGCTGCTACGCTTCGCGCTGCCCGCTGGTGAACACTTCCTGGTGGTGGAGGCGCCGTTTGCGCCCACCTACCAGTTGGAGATCCACACGTCCCCGCCCACCAACGTGGTGCAGGCCACCGGCAACGACACGTGCGCGGAAGCGATCGTGATCCCCGACGTGCAGAAGGCAGTGATCGTGGGTGACACCACGGGCCTCGCCAACGACGTGGTCTCGCCGTATTGCGGGAGCGGCGCCGCGTCCCCGGACGCCACGTTCCTGCTGGACCTGAACACCGCCAGCATGGTGCGCCTCGGCACCGCCGGATCGTCCTTCGACACAGTGCTCCAAGTGTTCCTCGAGAACGCCATGTGCAGCAACTACCCCTATGCCTGCGACGACGACAGCGGCGTGGGCGGCACGTCGTTCATCGAGCGCGAGCTGCCCGCGGGCCGCTACCACGTGGTGGTGGACGGCTTCGGCGCGCACAGCTCGGGGGCCTACGTGCTCACGTTCGAGCGCGGCCCGTTCCCTCCCTGATCGCTCGCCGGAAATTTGCGCTGCGGCCGGCGACTGCGGTACCGGAAGGCATGCGCAGCTTCGACGACGACGACAACGCAGTGGTCCGGCCCTTTCCGTTCTTCCGCGCTGGCGTGCGTGCGGATCCGGCTGTGGCGAACCGGCCCATCCTGGTGCTCGAAGACGTTCACAAGTACTTCCGCGCCGACAAGCCCACCCTGCGGGGCCTGAACCTCACCGTGGAGCGCGGCGAGTTCCTCTTCGTCACCGGTCCGAGCGGGGCGGGGAAGAGCACGCTGCTGCAGCTCATCTATCGGAAGCACACCGTGGACGAGGGGCGCATCCTCTTCTGTGGGCGGGACATCGCGCGGTTGACGCCGAAGTCCATCCCCTACCTGCGGCGCAACCTCGGTGTGGTGTTCCAGGACTTCAAGGTGGTGCAGCACTGGACGGTGTTCGAGAACGTGGCCATCGCGCTCGAGATCCTGGACATGCCGCAGCGCCTGGTGCGCTCGCGCGTGGTGGAGACGCTGGAGCGCGTGGGGCTCGCTGGTCGCGGTGGAGAACGCACCAGCAACCTCTCCGGTGGAGAGCAACAGCGCGTGGCCATCGCACGCGCCATCGTGACCGAGCCGGCCTTGATCCTGGCGGACGAGCCCACGGGCAACCTCGACCCGCACCTGGCCATCGACATCCTCACGCTGTTCGAGGAGGTCAACGAGACGGGCACCACCGTCATCTTCGCGAGCCACGACCACTCGCTCATCAGCAAGCGCGACCACCGCATCATCTCCATCGAAGATGGGCGGGTGTCGGAGGCGCGTCGTGGCCTGCGCAGCTGGTCGGCTCGCGGGATCATCAGCGCGGCCGAGACGGGCCGTGGCAGCGGCGTCCACAAGCACCCGGTCGCGGTCTGAACCACGCGCGGGCGAACTCGAGAACTTCAGCGGAGACGGTGACGCGATGGATATGAAGCAGCTGGTAACGAGGGCGCGACGAGGACTCCGCGAGGAGATGCGCCTCTATCTGGTGGCGGTCTCGAGCCTCGCCATCGCGTTCCTGTGCCTGGGTGGCGCGCTGCTGGCGCTCACCAATCTGTCGGCCATCGCGCAGGCGTGGGGGCAGTCGAGCCGCATGACGGTCTACCTGCGCGACGGCGCCGAGACCGAAGACATAACGCAGCTTCGAGCGCTGGTGGAGACCCTGCCCGAGGTGAGCGACGTCCAGCTGCTCACCAGTGAAGAGGCACGCGCGCAGTTCCTCGAGCACTCCGATGTGGAGGCCGGCCTGGCCGCGCTGCCCGCCGAGGTGTTCCCCGCCTCGCTCGAGATCACCCTGGCCGACGGCACCGCCGCACCGCGCTCTGCGCGCATCGCCGAGCGCCTGGCGCAGTTTCGCGCCGTGAGCGACGTGGAGACCTACCGCGGCTGGTTCAGCCGCCTCGAGAGCCTGCTGCACGCGGGGCGCGCCATCGCGGGTGCCCTCGCGCTGCTGGTGGCGCTGTGCGTGTTGGCCGTCATCGGCAACACCATCCGCCTGGCCGTGGCGCGCCGCCGCGAAGAGATCGAAGTCATGAAGCTGTGCGGCGCCACCGACGAGTTCGTGCGCGGGCCGTTCGTGCTGGAGGGCAGCTTCCAGGGCTTCATGAGCGCGTTGCTGGCGGTCATCTTGCTGATGGCTGGCTTCCTGATGGTGCGCGACGAGCTCGACGCCACCGTGGCCGCGCTCACCGGCGTGCGTGCTGCCTTCCTGCATCCCCATCGCGCTGGTCTCGTTGACGCTCGGCGGCGCCGCCGTGGGCGCCATCGGCAGCGCGCTCTCCCTGCGACGCTACCTGGCGGTGTGATCATGAAGCGACGTCTGCGACTCCTGCTCTTGTGCTGCCTCGCGCTGACGACCCCGGTCGCGGCGCAGCCCGGCTTCGCGCCGTCGTCGCTGGGCACGGCGCCTGGGTCGCTGGTGGAGGTCGACGAGTCGATCGCCACGCAGCAGCTCCTGGTGCGCACGGAAGAGTCGCGTCGCGCACGGCTGGCGTCGGAGCTCGACGCGCTCGGCTCGGCGCGCGCCGACTTCGAGCAGCGCATCATTCGGCAGGGCCGCGCGCTCTACCGCATCCGCCGTACCGGGCTCTTGCCCGTGGCGGGTGGCTTCGAGGCCATGCTGGGGCACCTCTCCCGCGTGGAGCGCCTCGAGCGCCTGGTGCAGCGCGAGATCGAGAACGTGCGCGCCACGCGCGACCGACAGATTGCGCTTCAGCGTGACATCGCGCGCCTGGACCAGAGCGTGACCGACGCCCGCGAGCGCCTGACGCGCTTGAGCGAAGACCGGCGGCGCATGGAAGAGCAGCAGCAGCTGGCCATGATGTACGAGCAGACCTTCATGGCGCCGGCCCTGCCGCTCGCGCCCGTGGCACCCATGCCGGGCATGGGGCTCCAGCTCAGCGATGGGAGCGCCATCGGACCCACGTTCGCCACGATGCGTGGTCGCTTGGGCATCCCCACCGAGGGGCGCTACCGCACCACCGACGTGCAGCGCGAGGACGGGCCGGCGGTCGAATTCCGCGTCGAAGGCGAGGCGCCTGCGCGCGTGGTCGCCGACGGACGCGTGGCCTTCGTGGGCCGCTACGGGACCTATGGTCTGATGGTCATCGTGGAGCACGGCGACAGCTTCTTCACCGTGTACGCCGGCCTCAGCAGCACCGACGTGCAGAACGGCAGCACCATCCGCATGGGGCAGCGCGTGGGCCGCGTGATGGGCAGTCCGCTGCTCTTCCAGGTGCGTCGAGGCACACGGGCGCTCGACGCCCGCAGCTGGCTGGGGATCTGACGGTCATGGAGGGGATCGACGACTACACCTTTCGTGAGACCCCTCCTACGCGGGACTCGGGCGCGAACCAGACCTGGGACGTGCTCGCGGCAGGATCCGTGGTGGCGCGTGCCGACGTGTACTTCGGCGAGTCGCAGTGGGGTGTGCGCCTCATGGACAAGCTTCCCCAGCACGACCCCTCGGACCTCTTGCGCTTGGTCGCACGGCTGCTCGTCTGGGAATGCGGCTGCCGCGCGGACACCATCGACGTGGTCTTGGCGCGCACCGGCGATCACTATCCGCTGATCCGCACCGGTGCCGACTACATCTGAGCCGACCTTCAGCTAGCCGCGAGGTCGGCGTCGGTCGGAGCCGGGGCACGCTCCGAGATGGGGCAGAGGTGGTCGCGCTCGTGAACCGCAGCCACCACGCTGGCGTACACGTCCAGGGCCAGCTGCAGCTCCGTGCCGGCCTGCCGCGCGTCCGAGACTCGGAAGTCTAGGAACGAGTCGCCACACACACAGCGCACCACGTCGGGGCCCGCCACGGGCGCCTCACCGTCCGTGAAGATGGCTGACTGCAAGCCGGACTCCGCCACGAAGGAGGCCATGGAGGCGTCGAGGTCTGCCACCCGGGTGCTGGGCGTGAGCGCCAGCAGGGCGTCGGGCAGGGCGGCACGCACGCGCGCGGTCACGTCGTTCAGGGGCACCAGGCGACGCTGCGAGGCGACCATCGCGCGGTCGAACACACCGGCCACCCGAATCAAGCCCGCCAACACGATGGCGAACAGCACGAGCGCCACGGTGGTCTCGAGCCCGCGCCCCAGCGACGCCGCCACGGCGGCCACGGTGAGCGCCGCGCACACGCCGTAGAGCGTGAGCACGGCCCGGCGATGGGTGAGCCCGAGGTCCAGCAGTCGATGATGGATGTGGCCGCGGTCCGCCGTCATGATCGGCCGCCGTGTGATCGCCCGCCGCAGCATGGCGATGGCCGTGTCGGCGATGGGGAGCCCCAGCACCATGATGGGCACCGCGATGGCCACCACGGTGGTGTTCTTCACCAATGCGCCCAAGAGCGACGTGGCCGCCAGCACGAACCCGAGGAACATGCTGCCCGAGTCGCCCATGAAGATGCTGGCCGGGTTGAAGTTGAACACCAGGAACCCGACGATGGCGCCAGCCAGCGTGGCCGAGAGCAGCATCACCATGTAGGCATCGCCGATCATGCCCATGGTGAAGTTGCCCACGCAGGCGAAGAACGCGACGCCTCCCGCGAGGCCGTCCAAGCCGTCGATCAGGTTGAGCGCGTTGATGATGGCCACGAACCAGAGGCAGGTGGCGGGGATGGACAGCCACTCCAGCTCGAGGGTCCCGACGTAGGGCAGCAGCATGCCTTCGATGCGATAGCCGCACGCATAGGCGAAGAGCGCGGCGAGCGTCTGGACGGCCAGCTTGGTGCGCGGCCTGACCCCGCGGATGTCGTCGAGCGCGCCGAGGATGGCCACGATGAGCCCGCCCCCGAGGAGCCCGATGATCCGCTTGGGCTGCGCATAGAAGATGGAGGCGACGTAGCTCTCGGTGAAGAACAGGGCCACGAGCGGGATGAAGAACCCCAGCACCACGGCGATGCCCCCGAGGCGTGGGATGGACCCCGCGTGCACGCGCCGCCCACCTCCCACGTCGACCGCACCCAGGCTGCGGGCCACCCACTTGGCGAAGGGGATGAGCGCGAGGGAGACGAGGAAGGCTCCGAGAAGAGCGACGGCAGAGGAGCGCATCGTCGAGACTCAGCCGGCGGCGTCCGCTGGGTCGGCCGTGTACGCGTACGACTCCGAGCGGTAGTACTGATGGTAGCCGTAGCCGTAGGTCCGGCTGTTGATGTCTACGTCGTTCACCACGCAACCGATCATCACGGCGTCGACGGCGCGCATCTGGCGGAGAGCTGCTTCGACGCTCTCCTTCGTGGTCTGCTGCGCGCGCACGACGAGCATGACGCCGTCCACTTGGGGGGCGATGATGGCCGAATCCGTGACGGCCCCGACAGGCGGGCTGTCGAAGATGACCCACTCGTATTGGCTGGTGGCGGCATCACGCAGAGCCTTGAAAGCAGGGGTGTGCAAGAGCTCCGATGGGTTGGGCGGCACGGGGCCCGAAGGCAGCAGGTCGAGGCCGTCTACCTCGGTGTGGGACACTGCCTCGGCCAGCGAGCACTCCCCGAGGATGACCGATGTGACCCCCACCTTGTTGGTGATGCCGAACGGCTTGTGGGCGCGCGGCCGGCGCAGGTCCGTGTCGATGAGCAGCACCGACTTGCTGGCGTGCGCGAGCGCGATGGCGATGTTGCACGCGATGGTGGTCTTGCCTTCGCGCGGCGAAGCGCTGGTGATGACGAAGCAGCGCGAGGGGCGCGCGGCGTTCATGAAGGTGAGGTTGGTGCGGATGGTGCGCGCGCACTCCGCCGCGGCCGAGGTGGGCCGGTGGTGCGAGCTGAGCTCGGGCAGCTGCATCTCGGTCAGCTTGGGCAGGATGCCTACCACCTTCAGCCCCAGCGCCTCCACGTCTTCCACCGACTTGAGGCGGCGGTCCAGGCGCAGCAGGAGGGCGATGAGCGTCAAGCCGAGGATCAAGCCGCCTGCAGCACCGCCGCCGAGGTTGGTCATGAGCACCGGGCTGATGGGCGACTGCGGGGGCAGCGCGCGATCCAGCACGCGAGCGTGGGTGACCTGGAGCATGCGCGTCAGGTCCGTCTCGGTCGTGCGCTGCAGCACCAGCTGATAGAGTTCCGCCTTGTTCTCGCGCTCACGGTTGAGGCGCTGGTACTCGATCTCGCGGAGGTTCAGGTCCAGGCCTTCGCTGTGCGCTTGGTCGACGGCGGCGCGCAGGCCACCTTCCACGCGCCGGGCCTCCTCGAACTCACCCTCGGTGCCGTGGATGACCGACCGCATCTCACGCACGAGCTGCTCCTGCTGCGTCCGAATCTCCGCGTTGAGCGCCACCATGTCCGGGTGGTTGTCGCCGTAGCGGACGGCCAGGCGCTCCCGCTCCCCCAGCTTTTCCACCAGGGCGGCGCGCAGCTCGATGATGGCCTCCACGTTGGTCAGGCCAGACAGCGGCGCCTCGAGCGGGTCCATGGACAGGGCGCGGCGCAGGCGGTCCGCGCGGGCGGCGAGCTCGATGCGGCGCGTGCGTGCGGTGGTGAGCGCATCGCTGAAGGCCAGGATCTGGCGCGCGACCACGTTCTGGTTTTCTTCGAGCGACAGGGAGAGGACGTCATGCTCGCGCTTGAAGTCGTACAGCGCGTTCTCGGACGCTTCGAGGTCGGAGCGGAGGTCCGTGAGCTGACCGTCGAGCCACTCGAGCGCCGTGACCGTGGAGCGCATACGGTCTTCGAGCGTCTTCTCGATGTAGGCTGCGCCGATGGCGTTGGCGATGTTGGCAGCGCGCTCGGGGTCGGAGTCCTGGACGACCAGGTTGACGAGCCGGGTGGTGGGCACGGGCTCGACCGTGAGCCGGGCGCCGAGTAGGGCCGACGTTGCCTCGATGGTGCTGCCCTCGAAGCGCTCGGCGGCCTCGCCGGTGTGTCCGTGGAAGCCTGCATCTTCGTGCAGCGCCAGCTGACGGACCACGCGATCGAGCACGTTGCGGCTCGAAATGACTCGGTTTTGTGTGTCGAAGAACTCTCGGCTCGCCCAGAAATTTCCGAACGGGTCAGCCACGTCCTCGACGCCGCGCCCCAGCGGGCGTGGCGGGTTGGGCTCGTACTCGAGCGTGCTGATGGCGCTGTAGACGCGAGGCTGGCGCGAGGTCCAGACCGCACCGCCCACGCCGCCGAGCACCGCCAGCACGAGCGCGATCCACCCGAACCGCACCACGAGGCGCATGAATTCGCGGGGATCGAAGCGTCGCCCCCCACCCCCCTCGAACACGTCTTCCCCGCTCATGGGCGGACGCCCCCTCGCGATGAGGAGTAGAGGACGTCAGGGTGACGAGAGGGTGCAAGCATAGGCTGGAGAGAGGGCGCTGCCTTGGATGCGAGCGCGCGTCGAAAGTTCATTTTGCGCTCACCTTGGAACCGGCGCCAGTCCACGGGGCGATGACGCCGTCAGCCGACTGACCTGTTGTTCAGCACTCTGGCACTGTGGGCTCTCCCGTCCGGCTTGGCGGCACACATGCTGTGATGCGGAGCGAGCCAGGCCGATGCGTCCGTCCCGGACCGAGATCTGGAGCAAGATGGCCGCTCCTGGGCCGCTCGGGTCGAGGTCGATGGAGGAGCGGATGAGGGCGATGCCCTCCTCGGGGTGCCCAATGTCGACCAGGACTTGTCCGTGACGGGCGTCGATGGCCGCGAGCGCGCTGCTCTGCCCGGCTGCGTCCCGGCGCATGACCCGCACGATGTCGTCGACCACTTCAAGGTCTCTGGCTTCACTGGCCAGCCGCACCAGGTTCCAGCGCGTGCCGTCTGGAAGGCTGGGTTGGTCTCGCGCGGCGAGCGCCGCCGCCGGGTCCACCAGGATCAGGATGTCCATCCAGACGGCGATGGCAGCCGGGTCCTCCGGGTGGGCCGCCCGGAGCGCCTCGGCGCCCGCTCGCGCATCACTCGGCTGCGTGCGGGCCATCGCGGTCAGGTGTCGGGCATGGGCTCCGAAGTCGTCCGTGCCCTCGGCCACCAGCAGCGCGTCCAGGGCCACACGAAAGTCGGCGCTCACCCCGGCGCAAGCGCGGGCTCGCGCGACCGTTTCGGCGAGCGACTCCGCGTCCACGCTGGCGCGCCGGATGTGCTCGACGTCGGCGTCTCGGGCGAGCACTTCGCAGAGCGCAGGGGTGCCCGCGCCAGCATGCAACCGGTCCGCCTCGCGCACCTCGATCAAGGCTTGGTCGGGGCGTCCCATGCGGACGAGCCAGAGCGCCGCGAGCCGATGCGGCTCGGCCCACTCGGGTGCCAAGTACATGCTGCGGTTGAGCCAGCGGCCCGCACGCGGCGAGCCGCGCTCCGCGTACGCGTGACCGAGCGACGCCGTCAGCAGGCCGTCGGCGGGATGGAGCGTGGCGACTTCGCGCTCGATCTCCGCCAGCGCGGCGGTGGAGAGGGAGCCGGCCTGGAGCCGGGCACGCGTGGTCGCCGGGTCGTCCACGGGAAGGCGCACCACCAGCGCCGCGACGCCCAGCGCGGCCAGGGTGGCGATTCCCCACACGTAGTACGCGCTCTTGCGGGCCGCGTGTGCTCGCGTCCAGGCGATGCCGGCGCAGGCGGCGGCGGGCACGGCGACACCGGGGAGCTCCAGCGCGAAGTCGAAGAGATCGTGGAGGAAGAGCATGACGAGCACGCCCGCGCCGAGCGCCGCCGATGTCTGTGAGGTGCGCAGCGCGCTAAAAGTGCCGCGCGCGAACCAGGCGATGGCCAACACGGTGACCGGGATTCCGAACTCGGTGCCGTACTGGATGAGGATGTTCTCGGGGTGCGTGTAGCGGGCCAGGAACGTGGAGCGGTACATGAAGGCGGGTTCGAAGGCGCCTCGTCCCGCTCCCGCGATCCAGTGATCGAGCGCCAGCTCTCCCCCGCGACGCAGGAGGTCGAGCCGCTCGATGTCATTGAGGCCCTGCGTCTCGCGCACGCGGAAGAGCAGCAACCCGAGGCCGACCAGAGCGGCGATCACGAGCGCGCCGAGGACGAGCTTCTGCACGATCTCGACGCGTGCTCCGGCACGACGTGACAGCTGCACCGCGATGCCCGTGGCGATCAGCAGGCTGAGCGCGCCGCCGCGGGACGTAGTCAGGAGCGCGAGGCAAGCGGCCATGGTGGCAGCAAAGAGAGCCATGCTCTTGCGCGCGCCAGGCTCTTCTTGGATCCCGAGGCCCAGGCAGAGCAGGGTGGTCAGCGCTGCGAACGCGCTGAGGTGGTTCACGTTGATGATGGGCCCGAAGACACGCCCACCCACCACCGGCTGGTACACCCCGAAGACCGTGGTGGCTCCGAGCGCCGCGTGTCCCAGCGACACCACCACCACCACCGAGCAGGCGAGCGCGATGGCCCGCATGAACCCGCGCGGGCGCTGCCGCTCCACCAGCAGGCTCAGCGCCAGCACCGTGCAGATGACGTTCAACCCCAGCAACATGCTGAGGCGCGTGCGGCCTGGGTCACGCGAGAGGGGGACCCAAGAAGGCGCAGGGTCCCCCAGCATGGCAGCCACATGCAGCGCGTCGTCGGCGGCCAACGGCGAGAGCGCCTGCACCAGCGCGATGGGCAGGGGCACCGTCTGCAGCACGGTGACGGCCCCCAGCGCCAGCAGCGCAGCCATGCCCGGAGACCACGGCAGCGGCCGCGCTCGGTCGCTGAGGACCACCGCGAACAAGAGGATCACGCTCGAGACCGCGCTGGTGGCCAGCCCCCACGAGAAGGCCCCAGCCAGCATCAGCGGCGCGAGCGCTACGTGCACGCCCACGAGCACCTTGGCCCACAGCTGCGGCGGGGGCTCGAGCGAGCGTCGGCGTCGGCGAGCCCGGGTTCGCTGACGGCGCTCTCGAATGCTCGAAGGCGCGGCTGTGGTCTCACTCGACATTCGGCTGGCAGGGTCCCGGCGCGAGGGTAGCAGGGCGGGGCCGCTCCGCACGATGCGTTTGCCTCGGCCGCCTGCTAGAAGACCCGCCGTGCGCCCGCGTCTCCTGATGGTCATCGCCGAGGACTGGTACTTCTGGTCCCACAGGCTCCACATCGCTCAGGCAGCCCAGCGCGCGGGCTACGACGTCGGGCTCGCCACCGCGCAGGGTGACCTGCAGCCTCGGATCGAAGCCGAGGGCTTCCGCTATTTCCCCATTCGCCTCGATCGCGGCAGCACCAATCCGCTGGCCGAGGCGCGCTCGGTGGCCAGCGTGACCGCGGTGATGGTCCGTTTCCGCCCTGACGTGGTGCACCTGGTGGCCCACAAGCTGGTGCTCTACGGGTCCATCGCCGCCGCGCTCACGCGGGCGCCCGCGGTGGTCTGCGCGGTGGCCGGCATGGGCTACCTGTTCATGGGGGATGGGCTCAAGCGTCAGGTCCTGCGCGGCGTGGTGCAGCAGGCCTACGGGGGTCTCGTGAAGCGCGGTGGCCGCGTGAGCGTGATCCTGCAGAACCCCGACGACCAGCGCGAACTCGCCGCCGCCGGCATGATCGACCCGGCGCAGGTCACCATGATCTGCGGGTCGGGCGTGGACACCGAGCGCTTCGCGCCCGCGCCAGAGCCAGGCGGCGTGCCCATCGTCATGACGCACAGCCGCATGCTGGTGGACAAGGGCATCGGAGAGATCGCCGAGGCGGCCCGCATCTTGCGCGACCGAGGGGTGCCGGTGCGCTTCCGGTTGGTGGGAGACCCCGACGCGCAGAACCCCAGCACCATCCCGCCCGAGACGCTGCGTGCCTGGCACGACGAAGGCCTGGTAGAGCACCTGGGGCGCCGCGCAGACATCCCGGAGCAGCTCGCCGCCTGCCACATCGCCTGCTTGCCCAGCTATCGCGAGGGCGCGCCGCTGTCGCTGATCGAGGCCGCAGCGGCCGGCCGGCCCATCGTGAGCGCCGACGTGCCGGGCTGCCGCGAGATCGTGCGCGACGGAGACAACGGCTACTTGGTCCCCGTGCGCGATGGTCTCGCCCTGGCCATCGCCATCGAGAAGCTGGTCACGGACCCGGCGCTGCGTCAGCGCATGGGGCAGCGCAGCCGTGAGCGCGCCCTCGCGGAGTGGTCACGCGCGCACGTGGCCGAGGCCACGCTGCAGGTCTACGCCGCCCAGCTGGGGCGTCACCCGCGTGGGCGGAGCGCGCTGCGCAGGCTGTCCACCACGTAGCCCTGCTCGTCTTCGCGCAGGGCGGCAAAGATGGGGAGCGCCAGGCTGGTGGCCGCGGCTTCGTCGGCCACGGGGCACACGGCGCCAGCCGCCACATCCGCGAAGCAAACCTGCCGGTGCAGCGGGATGGGGTAGTAGATGGCCGTGCCGACGCCGGCCTGGGAGAGTGACCGCTGCACGTGATCACGCGTGACGCGGTCGGGAAAGCGCACCACGTACTGGTTGTAGGTGTGCTCCGGGTGGGCCGGCGGGAGACGCAGCTCGGACAGCGCTGCGAAGGCCTCGGCGTAGCGCGCGGCGTTCTGCCGCCGGCCAGCGAGCTCGGCCTCCACCAACGGCAGCTTCACGTGCAGCAGCGCGGCCTGGAGCGCGTCCAGGCGAAAGTTCCCGCCCACCACGGCGTGGTGGTACTTCGGCTCGCTGCCGTGCGCGCGCAGGATGCGCAGGCGCTCTGCCATGGCCGGGTCGCGCGTGGTGACCAGGCCGCCATCGCCGAAGCCACCCAGGTTCTTGCTGGGGAAGAACGAGTGCGCGCCGGCCGTCTCGATGCTGCCCACGGGGCGCCCGCCGTAGCGTGCCAAGAACGACTGCGCGGCGTCCTCGAGGATGGGTAGCTCGCCCGCCACGGAGCGCAGCCCCGCGAGATCCGCGGCCAGCCCGAAGAGGTGCACCGGGATGATGGCGCGCGTGCGCGCGGTGATCAGGCGTGAGACCTGAGCCGGGTCGAGGTTGAGCGTGTCCACGCACGAGTCGGCGAACACGGGCGTTCCGCCCAGGCGCGAGACCGCACCCGCCGTGGCGAAGAACGTGTAGCTGGGGACGATGACCTCGTCGCCGGGCCCGATGCCCAGCGCCATGAGCAGCATCAGGATGGCGTCCGAGCCGTTGGACACGCCGAGCGCGTGCGGCACCTCGAGCACGCGCTCGCAGTCCCGCTCGAACGCGCTGACGGCGGGGCCCAGGATGTATTCGCCGCTGCGCAGCACCTCGATGGCGCGGGCCTCGAGGCGCGCCTGCAGGTCCGCGGGGATGCGGGTGACGTCCAGGAGCGGGACCTTCACGCCTCGCCCTCGCCGCGCTCCGTGATGGCGCCCGGCTTCCAGTCGTCGTGCGCTCGCTCGCCGCGCGCCAGGTGTTCGGGCAAGGGGGCGTCCTCGTGAAGGTCCAGGCAGCGCACGCCGCTGGTCTCGTCCACGTAGCGCAGGCCCGACTCGGGGCACGTGGCATGGCCGCCCACGAAGTGGAGGCGGTGTCCGTGGCGGCTGACGTAGCCCACCACGCGGCCGGGCACGCCCACCACCAGCGCGTAGTCCGGCACGCTGCGGGACACCACGGCGCCGGCGCCCACGAAGCTGTAGCGCCCCAGCGTGACGCCACACACGATGGTGGCGTTGGCGCCCACCGAGCAGCCACGGCGCAGGAGCGTGGGCTCGTACAGGCTGCGCCGGTCCACCTGGGCGCGCGGGTTGGTCACGTTGGTGAGCACGCACGACGGGCCGAGGAACACCTCGTCTTCCACCACGGTGCCCGCGTAGAGCGAGACGTTGTTCTGGATCTTCACGCGGTCGCCCAGCTGCACGCCGCTGGCCACGAAGCAGTTCTGACCCAGGTTGCAGTCACGCCCGATGACCGCGCCGCTCATGATGTGGGAGAAGTGCCAGATGCGCGTGCCGGCGCCGATCTGGGCGGGCTCGTCCACGCACGCGCTGGGGTGCGCCACGTAGGCCGCGCCGCCGCTGCTCACGTGGGCTCGGCGACGAGCTGCGGGTGGGCGCGCTCGGGGAGAGGGGTGGTCAACTCCGCCGTCCGCAGGCGGTAGGACAGCTCGATGGAAGGGCGCGCGTCCTCGATGCCGAACCCCCGCCCCGCGAGCACCTCGCGGTACACCTCGCTGTGCAGGTCCGTGAAGCCGCCGGAGAACTCGATCTCTTCCCCGTCGAGCGTCAGCGTGCGGTGGGCGTGACCGCCCGCGTCACGCACGGCCAGGGGAAGGTCCGAGGTGCGCGTGGACAGCAGCCAGCGCACGTCGGCGTGCTCGAGCGCCAGGAAGCCACTCACCCGGTCGCGCTCGCGCTGGTGCACCTCGGCCTCGCGCGCGGCGCCGAACAGCCACACCATGAGGTCCATCAGGTGGATGCCGATGTTGGTGACCAGCCCGCCCGACTTGGCCTCGTCGCCCTTCCACGACACGTCGTACCAGCGCCCGCGGCGCGTGGCGTAGCTGAGCAGCACCTGGTGCCGGATGCCGCGCGCGGCGTCCTCGGTGAGGCGCGCCTTGAGCGCGATGAGCGAGGGCAGCAGGCGCAGCTGCAGCACCGTGTACACGCGCGAGCCGCTCTCACCCTCGATGACGCTGAGCTGGTCGAGGTTCCACGGGTTGATGACCAGCGGCTTCTCGCAGATGGCGTGCGCGCCGAGGCGCAGCGCCAGGCGGCAGTGCGCGTCGTGCAGGTAGTTGGGCGAGCACACGGACACGTACTGAACCGCCGAGGCCGACGACTCACGCCGGCGTTTCTCGAGGAAGCGGTCGAAGCGCTCCACCTCCGTGAAGAAGGCCGCGTCCGGGAAGTACTTGTCCATGATCCCGACCGAGTCGAAGGGATCACAGGCAGCCACCAGGGTTCCGCCGTTGTCGGCGATGGCCTTGAGGTGGCGGGGCGCGACGAAGCCGCCGATGCCCAGGAGCGCGAAGTTGGCTGTCATGCAGGCGGCAGGGTAGCGCGGAGGGTGGTGGCGGATGCTAGAGGATTCGAACCTCTGACCCCTGCCTTCGGAGGGCAGTGCTCTATCCAGCTGAGCTAAGCATCCCGGGTGCTCCGGCGAGCCGGACGGGCGACGTTCGTAACCGATGCACGCGCGGGTGGCAAGTCACGTGTCGCTCTCCGCTCAGCGCGGGTAGAGGAAGCTCGCCATCGCGCGCACCAGGTCGTCGGACAGCGTGCGCGCCTGGTGCTGCTGACCGCGCGCGCCGTTGATGATGACACTGAAGGCCAGCACCTGGCCGTTGTTGGGGCCCAGGACGTAGCCGCTCAGGCTGATGACGTCGTTCAGTGTGCCGGTCTTGGCGCGCACGATGCCACGCGCCGGCAGGTCGGACAGGCGCTGGTGCATGGTGCCGTCTTGGCCGGCGATGGCGAGGTGGGCCAGGTACTCGTCGCGCACCGCAGGGTTCATGTACACGTGGCGCATGATGGCCGTGAGGTGTGCCGGCGCGATGAGGTTGCCGTTGAAGAGGCCCGAACCGTTCACGATGGTGGCTTGGCCCGCAGGCACCCCCGCCTCGGCCAGCACGGCCTGCAGGATCTCGGCGCCGTGCGCGCTGGTCCCCGGGCGCCGGTCCTCCGCGCCCAGCACCTTCATGACGGTCTCGGCCACGAAGTTGTCGCTGTCCTTGCCCACGGCGTGCAGCAGCTGGCTCATGGTGGGCGAGTAGCGACTGGACAGCAGCGCCAGGCCCTCGGGCGGGCGCCCCTGCTGCACTCGCCGCGTGCCGCGGATGCCGGTGCGCTCGAGGGCCTCGGCCAGCGCGTGGCCGGCGTAGCCGATGGGGTCTTCCACCCGGCGGCGGAAGCTGGACGGCAGGCCACCCGCGGGCACGCTGCCCCGTAGGCGCAGGTTCATCTGGCCGTCGTCGCGCGCGCGCTGCACGGCCACCACGCGGGGCTCCCCGTCCGGCGCGGTGGTGACCTGCGAGTCCACCACGAAGTACCCCGCCGCTGCCAGGCGCACGCGCGCGGGCTCACCGGCCGTGGCCGCAGGCAGCACGTTGATGACGTAGGCGTTGCGCTCGATGGGGGCCGCCGAGATCGGCGCACGGAACGCCGCCGTCTCGTTGGGCTGCTGGTCGAACGCGGGCGGCAGGTGCTGGTCGTCGAAGTAGCTGTTGTCCACCACGATGTTGCGCACCGTGCGCACGCCGCGGTCCTGCAGGCGCTCGCACAGCTCCACCAGGTCGCTCATGCGTAGCGTGGGGTCGCCGAAGCCGCGCAGCACCAGCGTGTCCACCACGCCGTCCGTGACACGGCCGTAGAGCCCCGTCATCATCTGGTGCCCAGGTCCCAGCCGCAGCAGCGCCGCCGCCGCGGTCACCAGCTTCATGTTGCTGGCGGGGTTCCGCGCCACGCTGCCCCGATGGTCGAAGATCTGCCGCCCCGAAGTGACGTCCACCACGTGGACCCCAACGCCATCACCGAGGTTCGCTTCGCTGATGAGCGCGGCCAGGCGTCCGGCCAGCGCTTCGCCCTGCGCGCTGCCCGTGTCGTGGTTGAGGGTGGCGCAGAACAGCAGCACCAGCATCGCGACCCATCCGTGTCGGTAGAGCATGGGGGCGACGCTAGCAGGGATGGGGTGGGGTGGCATCTGCGGGGGGGGGGCAGGGGCGGCCAAGCTCTCGGGGCTTGGAGGCAGCAGTCCAGCTGGGGGACTGGAGTTGGGCACATTGGGCACCCCGGGTTGAAACCCGGGGCAGCATCCCAGGCATGGACACGGGCGGAAGTCCTCCCCCTGCGGAGGAGGACTGCGTTCACGAAGGCCAGCGGCCTTTCGGGTCCAAGCTCGACTGGTCCGGCGACCACCAGTGGAACGGGGTCGGTCTTGCCAGCCACGCAGTCCTCGCCCGGAGGGGGAGGACTTCCGCTCCTGACAGGGCGAGGGATGCTGCCCCGGGTTTCAACCCGGGGTGCCCATTGTCCTTGTTTTCAAGGAGGTTCGAGCGCCATCTTGGGCCTCTTGCTGCTCCTGTGCGGCTTGGCCGGCTGCGGCCAGCGCACCGACGCGAGCGCCGACGAGATCACGGACGACACCTTTGTGGTGCTGGTGGACCGCGACGTGGAGCAGCTGGACCCGCGCTTCGTGTCGGACCCCAACGGCCTGCGCGTCTCACGCTTGATCTTCGCGTCGCTGGTCACGATTGATCCGCAGACGCTCGAGCCGATCATGGACCTGGCCGAGGGGATCGAGCTCGAGACCCCCACGCGCTACGTGGTCACGCTGCGGCCTGGGCTGCTGTTTGCCGATGGGAGCGCGCTCGACGCGAATGACGTGGTGGCCACCTACGAGAGCGTGGTGGACCCCGTGCTCCAGGCGCGGCACGGGCACGCCTACACGCGCATCACCGGCATGCTGAAGCGGGATGCGCGCACGGTGGTATTCGAGCTGAACGCGCCGCATGCCACGTTCCTGACGGACCTCGAGCTGCCCATCATCCGGGCGGAAGACCGGGCGCGCCGGGTGGGTGACGTGGACGGTGAGCCGGCTGTGGGCGCGGGGCCGTACCAAGTGGTGGAGCGCGTTCCGGGACGCCTCACGCTGCGGGCCAACCCGCACTGGTACCGGGGGCGCGTGGCCCGTGAACGCGTGCGCTTCGTGACGGTGCGCGACGACAACACGCGCGCGCTTAGGCTCCGGGCGGGCGCGGCGGATCTGGCGCAGGGGGTCATCCCGCCCATCCTGCTGCCGCTGCTGGAGGATCAAGCGGACTACGAGGTGCGTCGTGCGCCCGGCATCGGCACCGCGTACCTGGGCTTTCACACTGGGCATGTGGCCCTTCGCGACGTGCGTGTGCGGCGCGCGCTGGCCCACGCCACGGACCGTGCGGCCTTGATCCGCACCGAACTCGAGGGCTATGCGCAGCCCGCCAACAGCTTCATCCCCGAGGCGCACTGGGCCACCACCGTGGGCCTCCCGGAGTACGACTTCAACGCCGAGCGCGCCCGAGAGCTCCTGCGTGAAGCGGGGTTCCCCGATCCAGCTCCCGGCGAAGCTCGCCTCCGCTTGACCCTGCGCACTGGCTCGGACCGCTCGCGCGTGAGCATCGCGCGGGCCATCGCAGCCATGTGGCGCGAGGTGGGTGTGGAGCTCGAGGTGCGCCCCAGCGAGACGGCCACGCTCATCGCCGACCTCGACCGCGGCCGCTTCGAGGTGTGCATGCTGCAGCTCCCCGAGGTCATCGAACCGCACGTGCTCAGCTGGTTCTTCGGCAGCCAGCACATCCCGCGTGAGGGGCACCCGGGGGCGAACCGCTGGCGCTTCCGGTCGGCGGGGCTGGACGCTGCCTTGGAACGCGGGCGCGTGAGCGTGGTGCGCAGCGAGCGGCAGGCGGCGTATGCCGAGGCTTCACGCGTCCTGGCGAGCGAGCTGCCGGCGTTCCCGCTCTGGCACGAGGACGTGGTGGCGGTGGTGCGGCGGGGCTCCGAGTACCAGGTGCCGCGCGATGGACGCTTTGGTGGGCTCGCCCGCTGAAGGGTTGGGCAACAGGGTCGGGCGCGCGAGCGCGGCGTCCTTCGCACGCGCAACCGGGTCACAGAGTCTCGGTGGCGAGCGTCGATCCGTACATTGCGTTGATGACGAACTGGGGGGCGCACGATCGCGGACGAAGCCCGGCACGTGGTACAGAACGTTCTGCCGCCGGTCCCCCGTCCGGCAGTGGGACATCAATGCTCTAGGTTCCGCGGCCAGTGCGTTGGCCGCTCACCTACCAACGCCATCAGCCGAACGCCGCAATCAAATGATTCGTGGTACACCTGCGCAGCGTTGCAAGACGGAAAGAAGGCGGAAGGCGGCGAGGGTGAGCGAGAAGAAGTTGGACATCGACCCTCACGTCGAGGCGGCCTTCCAGGAGCTGGGAGTTCGCGACCCGGCTTGGTCCGCCAAGGCCCATGCGCGAGGAGACGCAATCCTCGCGAGGACCGTGTTTGCACGCTCTCTGTGGGACGAGATCGCGATGGACGGCTCCGACAGCTGGCGAAAGACCCTGGGGTGGCCTCACATCATCGGCGCGATCGAGAAATTGCTCGAGGGCGCGGGGAGCGAAGCGGACCTGGCTGTGGTGCTGCGGCAAGCCTCGGTCAATACCCTGATGAGCTTCGTGTCGGTGCTCGACCGAGGTGAAGCCGTGGAGCGCCGGTATGGTGAGATCGCGAGTCGCGCGCGGTGGGGTCTCTTCGAGGTCGACGAGGAAGGTGAGCCGCTCCGACCGCTCGAATCGTGGCAGGGGCTCGTGAGAAATCTCGACCCTTCCGGGCGCATGGCCGAGCCTCCCGGCGCCAGCCCGAAGACAGCGGGTTCTGCGCCAACGCGCCCGCCTCGCGCGGCCGCGGCGAAGATCGGGAAGAAGTCTCCCTCGACCAACGCGGCGACGGGAAAGCAGACCAGCTCCAAGGGCGCACGGAGCAAGCCAAGAAAATAGCTCGGCATCGAGCCCATTCGGCCAGCGTGCTGGCTCGAGTGGCTCGGCATTGCCCGCACAGGGACGCGTGATGTCGATTTCGTAGGCAGCGCGCTCCGATTACGCTAAGTCAAGGCGCACCGACTACTATTTCGTCATCGGAGGTCCCATGGAGGCGATCATTGCTTCCCCCGCCGACCTGGGCCGGCTCGTGAGACACATCAGAGAGTCCCACGGGATCACGCAGCGAGACCTCGCCGCGCGGCTGGGGGTGAGCCAGCGCTGGCTGTCCGAGCTCGAGACTGGCAAGGGCAAGCAGATCAACGAGCGCTACTTCGCGGTGCTCGACTCGCTCGGCATCCACTTGAGGGCCACGGTGTCTGCTGACTGAGCCGTTGCTCGTCCGCCTGTCGGGAAGAGCTGGGTGAGCTCCTCCCGAACGCCACCATGCGCTGGGGGTCGCGTCGAATGACCTCGTCGGGCTCCTCGCGGAGGTGGGCGCCGATGTCCGTGGCAGCGTGACCATCGGGGAGCCGCGACTTCCGCGCGACCCCATCGTGATCGACGAGACCGAGTACGACCGCATCCTCGAGCGCGCGGCCGGATACATCCGAGGCAGCACTGTGGGGGGAGGCGGCTGCTCAGCGACGGGGGTTCAGCCGAAGGTCGCGCTCACCTGGGATCCGCGCGCGGAGCACTGGTGGGTGGGGCGCGGGAGCACGCCGTCCACGCACTTGCTCAAGCCCGTGCCGAACGAACACTCGCCTCGCGTGCGAGCGGAAGCGTACCTCAACGACGTGGCCAGGGCGCTGGGGCTGTCCGCGCACGATGCCCGGATCGAGGCCGCGGGGGAGCGCACCGTGCCGCAGGTGCTGTTCACACGTGGCGAGAGCGACCCGCTCGCCATGCGCGTGGGCGGTGAGTTCGCGCCGGGCTTGGTCACCGTCGAGCACCTCGTCCGCGAAGCCGAGGGCTGGGGGATGCAGCGTGGTCGAGCGATGAGCGTGGTCGACGATACGTTGCGCGGCCTCGTCACCGCAGTGGAGTCGCTCGGCGAGCGGCATGGGGTCTCGGCCGGGTTGCCGGGGTTCCTCCTCGAGCAGACCGGCAACCTGCGTCGCGGGGATCGGGCGTGGACGAGGCCGCTCCCACCGGCGATAGCGTTCAGCTGAAAGAGGTACCTCGCGCTGCCCCTGTTCCCGGCCTCCTCAGCTGGCGGGTACGGCCTTGCCGCCCTTCGCCTCCGCCCGCTTGTATGGCTCGCGCGCGCAGACTCGGTCGCGCCACGCCTTCATGTGCGGGTACGTCCCGGCGCCGCGGCTCAGGCCGGCTTCCACGGGGTAGAACATCTGCATGTCGGCCATGCTGAAGTGGTCTCCCGCAAAGTAGGGGCGGCTCGCCAGGGTGTTTTCGATGAAGCCCAAGTGCAGGTCCAGCGCGGGGCCCGAGTAGCTCTCGGTCAGCTTGCTCGCGATGCCCCGCGCGACGGGCTTGATGAAGAAGGGCATGGGGGCGACGCGCAGCTTGTTCAAGATCAGCTGCACCAGCAGCGGTGGCATCACGGACCCTTCGGCGTAGTGCATGAAGAAGCGATACTCGAGCTTCTCCGCGTCGCTCGCCGGACCGAGCTTGCCCTCGCGCTCGGCGAAGTACTCCATGATGGCGCCGGACTCGGCCAGCACCACGTCGTCCACGGCGACCATGGGGAACCGCCCTAGCGGGTGAACCGAGCGCGCTTCATCCGGGGCGCGGAAGTCCTTGTTCCGTTCCCACTGCTGGATGGCGTAGTCGAGCCCCAGCTCTTCCAGCATCCAGAGCACACGCAGCGAGCGGGAGTAGTTCAAGTGGTGAACGGTGATGGTCATGAGCGGCACCGTACCACCCGCAACGGTCCTCCTCCGGGGCGAGCAGACCACGTGCGGTGGGAGCCGTTGGCCAGCGAACGACGAGGCGCGGTGGGCCCAGGGCATCCGACCGCACGCAGCATTCTCGATGACCGTGGTGGTGGATATGTGCAATCCTAGCGGTCGGTTTGCGTGTTCCCACCCAAGAGCTTTGCCCCCCGATGACCACTCGACGCCAATCTCAACTCTCTGCCCTGTTCATGTGCGCGTTCGCGCTGTCCCCCGTGGCTTGCGGTGGCTCGGGCGGCGGACCCACCCCCGAGCTGATCGTGGAGGTGGACGGCGTTGACCGCACCACGGAGGTGGGGGCGCAGGCGCGCGTCACGGTGGCGCTCAGCGCGCGTCCGCGGCGTCCCGTGATGGTCCCGGTCGCGAGCTCCGACACGACGGAGGGGAGCGTCTCCGTCCCGACCTTGACGTTCACGCGGGACAACTGGAACGCGCCGCAGACCGTGGTGGTCTCGGGCGAGGACGACTCGGTCGTCGACGGCGACCAGACGTACACCATCGCCTTCGGCCCCTCCAGCTCCGGTGACGCCGACTTCGAGGGCTTGAGCGGCAGCGCTGCGTTGACCAACACGGACGACGAGTCGGCGGGACTCACGCTCTCGGCGATCAGCGGCGACTCGCGGGAAGACGGCACGCAGGCCTCGTTCACGGTGGTGCTCAATGCGCCGCCCGCCAGCGACGTCACGGTGACGCTGGCCAGCGACGACGCCACGGAAGGCACCATTGCTCCTGCCACGTTGACCTTCACCACGGCCAACTGGAACGCACCCCAGACGGTCCTCATCACCGGAGTCGACGACGCGGACATCGATGGAGACCAGGTGTTCCACGTCGGCGTCACGGGCGTGTCCAGCACGGCGCCGGGCTACATGGGCCTCGTGGTGTCGGAGCGTGTCACCGTCACGAACGTGGACGACGACATGCCCGGCTTCCTGGTGAGCGCCGTCACCGGCAACACCCGCGAAGACGGAACGCCGGCTTCTTTCACCGTGGCGCTCACGTTCCCGCCGACCGCCGACGTGACCATCAACTTCATGTCCGACGACTCGAGCGAGGGCGTGGCGACCGAGTCGTCGCTGACCTTCACGCCGGTCAACTGGAATGCGCCCCAGCAGATCTCGGTGGCGGGCGCGAACGACGACATCGAAGACGGTGACCAGCCGTTCAACGTCGTGTTCAGCGCGACGACATCGGCGGACTCGGTGTATGCGGCGCTGCGCCCCGAGACGGTGGCGCTGACCAACGAGGACGACGACACGCTGGCCATCTTGGTCACCGCGCCCACGGCGGACACGACCGAAGCGGGGGGGACGGCCACCTTCAGCGTGCGCCTCGGAACCATTCCGTCTGCGGACGTCACGGTGAACTTTGCGACGAGCGATGCGAGCGAAGGGTCGACCGACGTCACCTCGCTCACGTTCACCACGGCCAACTTCGGCGTCGCACAGACGGTCGTCATCACGGGCCAGGGCGATGACATCGACGATGGCGACCAGCCGTACGCCGTCGCGTTCGGTGCGACGACGAGCGATGACGCCGCATATGCAGCCATCACCCCCGCCGACCTGATGCTCACCAACGAGGACGACGACAGCGCGGACATCAACGTCACCGTGAACGATGACACCAGCGAGGAGACCGGGGACACGGCGGAATTCAGCGTGGTGCTCGCTTCGGAGCCCGAAGCCGACGTGACGCTGACCTTCGACACCACCGACAGCTCCGAGGGCACTCCGAGCACCACCTCCATCACGTTCACCGCGGGAGACTGGGATGTGGCTCAGGTGGTCACCATCACCGGTCAGAACGATGACGTGGTCGACGGGAACCAACCGTTCCGCGTCGACTTCGCGGCCGTCACCAGCGGCGACGCCGTGTACGCCGCCATCGCCGTAGCCAACCTGGACTTCACCAACGACGACGACGACATGGCTGGCATCAACGTGAGCGACGCCTCCAGTGACACCACTGAAGGGGGCGGCACGGCCACCTTCACCATCGTCCTGAACTCGGAGCCCACCGCCGACGTCACGCTCACCTTCGACTCGGACGATGCGCTCGAAGGGACGCTGGACATCACCTCCGTCACCTTCACGCCGGCGGACTGGGACTTGCCCCGCACGGTCACGGTCACCGGACAGGCAGACGGAATGGTCGACGGAAACGCCGTGTACGGCATCGACTTCGACGCCTCCACGAGCGCCGATCCGCTCTACGCAGGCATCACACCCACCAGCGTGGCGCTCACGAACCTCGAGACTCTGGTGTTCGCCTTCACCGGTGCGCCTCAGACCTTCGTCGTCCCGAACGTCACGTCCCTGCACGTCATCGTCGACGGCGCACAGGGGGGAGCCAACTGGGTCGACAACGTCAACTTCGGTGGTCGCACCGAGGCCACGATCGCAGTGACGCCGGGCGAGACGCTGACCGTCTTCGTGGGCGAGCAGCCGACGTCCCTCGCAGGCGGCTTCAACGGTGGCGGCGCGGGCGAGACGGGCGGTCGGGGCGGCGGTGGCGCCAGCGACATCCGCCGCGGTGGGATCGCGCTCACCGACCGGGTCGTGGTCGCGGGTGGCGGCGGTGGCGCGGGTTTCTGGTCCAACCTGCACGTCATTGGCGGGGTGGGCGGAGGCCTCCAGGGGGCTGATGGATCGCGCAATGGCACGGACCCCGGCGGAGTCGGCGCGACGCAATCCGCTCCAGGGCCGTATGGGACGTGCGCCTCATTGATGAACCCGGTCACGGCGGGCGCCTTCGGTGTGGGCGGCGCGCCCTCGGGCTGCGGGTGCGAGGGCTACGGCGGCGGTGGTGGCTGGTACGGCGGCGCAGGCAGCGGCAACTGTCGCGGCGGCGGCGGCGGCAGTGGCTACGTGGACCCCGTGGGCTCGACCAACGTGGTCCTGACCGCGGGTGGCGCCGCGCCCGGCAACGGCTCCGTGACCATTCGCTACGAGTAGCGCGTCCAGCGCCTGCTTCGGTGAGACCCATGGCGTGTCCCGGAGGTAACACGGGAGCGCCACGGGCTCGCGCATCCTGAGCCACGCTGTGAAGGAGCTCGCGGCCATGCCCGCCGGCACCAAGGCCATCGTCAGTATCTGCGCCGACGGCGGGCAGGGCAGCGTGGCGCTGCTCGAAGCCGTGTAGCGTGAGCGAGCGACGCACGGTGCGCGTTAAGCCGCGCTGCCCGCCGCCGCTGCGAGCGCGGCGCGCTGTTCCTCGTCGATGGGCACCGTGAACCGCGTCAAGAATTCCTCGCCCCGAGCGGCGTAGGTCCGCAGCTGGTCTTCCATGCCCTTCTCGTTCCACGGCGGGATCTTCGTCATTTCCGTCACGACGACGGGTGTGCTCTTCGTGAACGCGACGTTCCACAGCGATCCAGCGCTCGCCGTGACGGCGCGTTTCGTGTGGATGATCAGCCCGAGCTTCCCTTCCTGGAGGGCGGCCCATGCACGCTCGAAGCGCGCGAGTCCCGCGTCGAGAGCGCCGCTCACCTGCGAGGGGAACACCGTGGGTGCGTCTGGCTCGCGATCAGCGAGGTACCTATCGAGCGTGCTGTCGAACCGGTCCTCCGGCAGGCGCTCGCGAGCCTCGATGGAATCGTCCGCCAGCGTGACGATCTCCACGCCGTCCAGCGCACGATGGAGCCAGTGCACGAAGCGGCCGTCGTCACCGATGCGGACCGCTGTGCCCATGGTCTGCAACGCCTCGCGCAGACGCGCGCGATGGGCGATCCGCGCGTCCCTGGCCGCGAGGACGCTTGCGGGCACCGTCGCGATCGCGACGAACTGTTCGGGCTCCCACGGCGGCGCGCAGCGTGAACGAAGGAGCTCGCCCAGGTACGGCGCTGCCACCAAGCTGAGCTCCGTGAGCGCGTCCCCCGCACCGAAGCACAGGTAGTGAACAGCGCCGCTGCCGGCTGGCAGCACCCACACGTCCACGGGACCCAAGCGCGGGCGCGGCACCGACAGCGCGTGGGTCTCGGCGGTGAGGGCAGCTTGCACGGTGTTCAGGTCGAGCGGCATGAGACTTGGGCGAGTATGAGGGGTGGGGTCGCCAGCGTGTCAATGGTCGCGCTCGGGATGGCTACGCCCGCGCCCGAGCGGGCAGGTCCAAGGGCTCCACCTTGATCCACTCGATCGTCCGCGCCAGCGCCTCCTTCGGCGACACCCACGGCGTGTACCCCAAGTCGCGCTCGGCCTGCGCGTTGGTGAAGTAGAAGTCCTTGCACAGGATGTAGAGGTGGAAGCGGTGGAAGGGCACGTCCACGCCCAGCACGCGGTGCACCAGCTCCATGCCGCGGGCCACCAGCTCGACGCCCATGTAGGGGAGGCGCAGCTTGGGCAGCGAGACGCCGCGCGCCGCCGCGTAAGGCCGGATGAACTCGAAGTAGTTGATGGCGTTGCCCTCGCCCACGAAGTACGCCTTGCCGCCCACGCTCTCGCGCGTGCTGGGGTCGTGCAGGCGCGAGGCCGCGAGGAGGTGCCCGTGCACCACGTTGTCCACGTAGACCACGTCGAACAGCGCGCTCCCGTCCCCCATCAGGAAGGGCACCTTGCCACTGGCCAGCTCCGTGATGCTCACCTTGATGGCGTGCGGATCGTGCGGCCCGTAGATGTGCACGGGCCGAATGGCGCAGGTGGACAGCCCGCGCTTGCCGTGTGCCTGGCGCACCACACGCTCGCCCTCGATCTTGGTGCGCACGTAGTCGTGCACCAGCACGTCGGGGTAGGGGAGGCTCTCGTCGCCGTTCGTCACGCCGTTCTTGGTGAGCACCACGTCTTCCGAGCTGGTGTAGACCAAGAAGGGCACGCCCAGCTCCTGCGCCACCTCCACCACGTTGCGGGTGCCCTCCACGTTCACGGCGTCGATCAGCGGGTTCTTCTTGAGCCCCACGTCCACCAGCGAGGCCAGATGGAACACGGTGTGTGCCCCCGCGATGGCCTTGCGCAGGTCCTCGCGCGAGCGGATGTCGCCCACCGCGCTCGTGACGCGTGACGGGTCGGAGGGCGCCTGGCGCGGGGCGAAGGGTGCGGTGTCGAACACGTGCACGGTCTCGAAGCGCGGCCAGCCTGCGGGCGCGTCGGGCACGTCGCCCAACAAGCACGCGACGAGTCGCTGTCCGAGAAAACCGGCGCCGCCGATGACGACGGCCTTCTGGGGGGAGGAGGCGGTGGGCTGGGTCACGACGGGACTTATACGCCAATGCACGCGCACGAATCCATGGGCGTGGTCTCGCCCCCGCGCCTACGATGGCGCCGTGAACGAACCTCGTCCCGCTGCCTCCCGTGGGCGCCGCGCGCTGCGCGTCTTTCTCGGCATCCTGCTGCTCCTCGTGGTCCTCCTGGCCAGCGGCATCCGCCGCGATGTGCCCATGAGCGAGCTGCTCCCCCTGTACGCGTCGGACGCCTCGCGGTTCGTGGATATCGAGGGCATGCAGGTGCACTACCGCGACGAAGGCTCGGGCCCGCCGCTGCTGCTGATCCACGGCACGTCGTCGTCGCTCCACACGTGGGACGCGTGGACCGAGGCCCTCACGTCGCACCGGCGCGTGGTGCGCCTCGACCTGCCGGGCTTCGGGCTCACGGGCCCGGCGCCGGACCGGGATTACCGCGCGGCCCGCTTTGCTCGCGTGGCGGCGGCGCTGCTCGACCACCTGCAGATCCCGCAGGCCGACGTGGCCGGCAACTCGCTGGGCGGGCGTGTGGCGGTGGAGCTTGCGCTCGCGCACCCCGACAAGGTGCGCCGCCTGGTGCTGGTGGACGCCGCAGGCCTCTCGGGCCAATCCCCGCCGCCCATCTTCCGCCTGGCGCAGACGCCCGTGGCCAACCAGCTGCTCACCGTCATCTCGCCGCGTGTCCTGGTGCGCGCCAACGTGGAGCAGGTGTACGGCGACCCCAGCCGCGTGACCGAGGCGTTGGTGGACCGCTATCACGCCGTGCTGCTGCGCGAGGGCAACCGGCAGGCGTTGGTGGACCGCTTCACCGGGCCGCGCGACCCGGACCTGGACGACCGGCTGGACGAGATCCGCGTGCCCACGCTGCTGCAGTGGGGTGCGCGCGACGTGTGGATCCCGCTCGAGTTCGGGCGGCGCTTCGAGCGTGGCATCGCGGGCGCCGAGCTGCGCGTCTACGACCAGCTGGGCCACGTGCCCATGGAGGAGGACCCCGACGCCACGGTGCGCGACGCCGACGCGTTCTTGAGCCGCGAGTGAGCGGCGCGCCGGCCCGTCCTCGTAACGCAGCCATCGCCCGGCGCGACCTGTCTCGACCATGATCCCCTTCTCCGTCTTGGACCTGGCCCCCGTCACGGAGGGGAGCACCCCCGCCGACGCGTTCCGCAACAGCCTGTCGCTGGCGCAGCACGCCGAGGCGCTGGGCTTCACGCGCTTCTGGCTGGCCGAGCACCACAACATGCCGGGCATCGCCAGCGCGGCCACGGCCGTGGTCATCGGGCACGTGGCGGCGGGCACCAAGACCATCCGCGTGGGCTCGGGCGGCGTCATGCTGCCCAACCACGCGCCGCTGGTGATCGCCGAGCAGTTCGGCACCCTCGCGTCGCTCTTCCCGGGGCGCATCGACCTGGGCCTCGGGCGCGCGCCCGGCACCGACCCGCGCACCATGCACGCGCTGCGGCGCAGCCTGGCCCACCCTTCGGAGCGCGGTGACCCGTTCCCACGTGACGTGCTGGAGCTGCAGCGCTACTTCGCCGACTCGGAGCCGGGGCAGGCCATTCGCGCCGTCCCGGGCGAGGGGCTGCACGTGCCGCTCTGGCTGCTGGGCTCCAGCCTCTACAGCGCGGAGCTGGCGGGCAAGCTGGGGCTGCCCTTCGCGTTCGCCTCGCACTTCGCGCCGGACCTCTTGATGGAGGCGCTGGCCATCTACCGGCGCTCGTTCACCCCTTCGGCCGAGCGGCAGGTCCCCCACGCCATGGTGGCCACCAACGTGATCGCGGCCCATACCGACGCCGAGGCCCAGCGGCTGGCCACCTCGCTCATGCTGGCCTTCGTGCGGTTGCGGCGCGGGCAGCCCGGGAAGCTGCCGCCTCCGGTCGACGACCCCACCTCGGTGCTGTCGCCCGCAGAGCTCGCGGGCATGCGCAGCCTGCTGAAGCGCTCGTTCGTGGGCTCTCGGGCCACCGTGGGGCGTGGCCTGCGCGAGCTCATCGCCGAGACGCAGGCCGACGAAGTGATGGTGGCGGGGCAGGTCTTCGATCATGCCGCGCGCCTGCGGTCGTACGAGATCGTGGCGGACATCGCTCGCGCTGGCTGAGCTGTTTCCGCCGTGGATTGATGATTCCGCCGAACATGGCGTCAAACCTGCGCGCTATGCAGAAAGCGTACTGTTTGACCTTCCACCGGCCCAACGAGCGGGCCATGCTGGTGACCATGTTCCGCATCCCTCTCTCCGCATTGGCCTTCCCCACGGCCCTCTTGGCAGCCTGCTCGCTGGACTCGGGGCCTCCGCCTCCGCCTGCAGGCTCCCCCATGGCGCTCATGGCCCAGGCGGCCGCCGCCGGCATCACCGCCAGCGCCGTGGCCCCGCACTTCGGGGGCAAGGTCACCATCGCCGGCCCGCGCGTGGTGGAGGTGCTGCCGCGCGTGGACGGCCTGGTGCTGGCCGAGGTGCGTGACGCCACCGGCCAGCCCATGCGTGATGGCCGCGTGGTGGTGGACGTGGCCGGGACCGATGGCCAGCCCCACACGCTGGAGCTGCGCTACGACAACGACCTGCAGGTCTTCCAGGGCACCTCGGCGGTGCCTCTTCCGCCCACGCCGGCACGCGTGAACGTGACTGTGCGGCCCGTGGGCGAGGCGCCCACCACGGCCGCCTTCGCGAGCGTTCCCGTGGCCACGGTGCCGGAGAATGGCGGCCAGGTAGTCCTGGTGGGCCCGGTGGCGCCCGAGGTGCGCGTGGACTCCGACGGTCAGGTGCACGCCTATCTTCCGGCCGGCGCGCCGCGTCTGCCGAGCGGCAGCCTCTACGCCAACGTGTCCGTCGGTCAGCCCACGCCGCAGCGCGTGGAGTTGGTCTACGACGAGCCGCAAGGGCACTACGTGGCGCAGCTGGGGCCCGACGCGCGCCCCGTGGGCGGTGAGTTCTCGCTCGAGTTCGAGGCTGGCGGCCAGCCCGTGGACCGCGGCCGCGTGACCCAAGTGACGGTGGCCCCGCCGCGGCGGCTGGGCGGGGTGGTGGTGGTGGCAGGGGACTACGGCCTCGAGGTGGCCCCCGTGGACAACGAGCTGCACGCCACCATCGCGGACCGCTCCGGCGCGTATGTGGCTGCGCCGCCGCCGCGCATCGAGGTCGTGGTGGTGGGTCGCCCGGCGCCGGTGGTCATGCGCTGGGACGCCACGCGGCGCGTCTACGTGGCGCCCATCCCCGTGGGCGTGGACGTGGAGACCGCGCCCATCCGCGTGGAGATCCACCACGGAGGCCGGCGTCACCGCGGCACGGTGCACATGCGCGGCAGCCACCCCGGACGTGGCCGTGGCCCTGCACGCGCGGTGGTGGTGGCGCCTGCCGGCCCACGCGTGGACGTGCGTGTCGAGCACCCCGACCCGCGGCCGGGTGTGACCGTGCAGATCAACACACCGCCGCCTCCGCGCGTGGACATCCGCGTGGGTCACCCGGCGCCGCGCGCCGAAGTCCGCGTACACTCGGACAACGGGCGGCATCGTGGCCACGGAAAGCATCGCAAGCACCGCAAGCAGCGCCGTCGCTGAGCCCGCGCCGGCCGTCACGCGCGCGCGGTTGGTGGCCGCGAGCGCCGCCGTGGTGCTGCTGGGGCTGCTGGCCGAGGTGGCCTACGCAGGCCTCGCGGACCCGCCGCTCGCATGGGTGACGTTCTTCTCGCTCAGCTCGGAGCGCAACCTGCCCACCGCGTGGAGCGCGGGGATCATGCTGCTGGCCGCGTGGCGTCTGCTCGCCGTGGCCCGCGTGCCCGCCGCCGAACGCCCCGGTGCCACGCCGGCGCTCGCGTGGTGGCTGCTGGCGTTCGGGTTCGTGCTCATGTCGGCCGACGAGGTCTTCGAGTTGCACGAGACGCTCCTGCTGCGGCCCGGGGAGGGCGCGCTCTACTTCGGGTGGATCGTCCCCGGCATCGCGCTGGTGGTGGCGCTAGGGCTGCTGTTCGTGCCGTTCCTGCGCGCGCTGCCTGCGGCCACTCGCCGGCCGTTCTTGGGCAGCGGTGGGCTGTTCGTGGGGGCCGCGCTGGGGCTCGAGGTGCCGCTCGGGCTCATCACCGAGGCCTACGGTGTGGAGAGCCTGGCCTACGCGCTGTGTGACTGGCTGGAGGAGGCGCTCGAGATCCTGGCCATCGCGTGGTTTGCCGGGACGCTGGGCCAGCTGGGGCGTGCGTCCAGCGCGACCGCCGCCGCGACCACGAGCGCCGAGACACGCGGGCACTTCATCGTGGGCCCCACCTACGACTGGCTCTGGTTGTTGAGCCCGCCGTTGGTCGCGCTGGCCGTGGGCATCGGCATCTCCGGGTCGGACTTCTCGCACCAGGTGCACCTGCTGGCGGGGCGCGACCTCACGTGGGCCGAGCTCTCGCTGGGCGCGCTCATCCACGCGCACCTCGTGGCCGTGGTGGTGCGCAGCCACGGCAACGCAGACATCCGGCGGCGGCATCCGCTGCGCTTCTTCGCGGTGCCGCCGCTGCTGCTGGCCGCGATGGTGTTCTCTCCGTGGGTGGCGGCGGGCTGCGCCGTGCTGGCCACCTTCTGGGACGTGTTCCACTCGGGTGCCCAGACCTTCGGCTTCGCGCGCATCTACGACGTGCGGCGCGGCAACGACCCGCGCGTGGGGCGGCGGCTCGACTTCGCGCTCAACCAGCTGCTGTACGCGGGGCCCATCGTGGCGGGGGTCACGCTGGCCGACCACCTCGAGGCGTTCAGCGCGTTCGACGACCTCTCGCTGTTCTTGTCCATGCGCGCGCCCGCCATGGTCGCAGGGCAGCAAGGCACGCTGGCCCGCGTGGTGTTCGGGGGCGGCTGCCTGTTCCTCGTGCTCTACCTGGCGTTCTACGCGCGCCGCGCGCGGGAGGGCTACACCGTGCCCTGGCAGAAGGTGTTCCTGCTGGTGAGCACGGGCGCCTGCTCCATCTACTGCTGGACCTGGAACTCGTGGGGCGAGGCCTTCTTCGTGATGAACCTGTTCCACGCGGTGCAGTATCTCGCGTTCGTGTGGGCCCAAGAAGGCGGCCGCGTGCGCGCGCGGCTCGGGGCGCTCGGCTCACGCCCGTTCGGCGCGTGGCTGGTGTTCGCGTCCGTGGTGGCGGCCTACGGGCTCTGGGCCCAGTGGGTGGAGGGACACGTCTGGTGGTGCGTCACCATCGTCGTGTCGCTCATGCACTTCTGGTACGACGGGTTCGTCTGGTCGGTGCGCCGCGGGGAGATTCGCGCGGCCACTCCCGCTGCGGACTACGCCTCGCCGTCGTCGCTGGCGTCGCTGTCGTCCGGGGCGTCTTCGCCTGGGGCGCCTTCGCGGTAGCGGTCCTGCATGCCTTGCAGGAAGTTCCGCAGCACCTGGTCCAGGCACTCGCGGTAGTGCTTGTGGCCGGGCTTGCGGAAGAAGGCGCTCAGCTCGTGGCGGCTGAGCGTGAGCTCGCGCGAGCACACCAGCTCCAGCATCTCGTCGGCCTGGATGTCGAGCGCGATCTTCAGCTTGGTCAGGATGATGTTGTTGTTGAGCACCGACTCGGGGATGGGCTGCGGACCCTCGCGCCGCCCACGCATCTTCACGATGAAGCCGTTCAGGAACGTGGCCAGCAGCACGTCCTCGAGGGGCTCGAACGCCGGGTCTTCGTCGCGCTTCAGCCACGCGCTGACCTGCGCGCGTGTGATCTGACGACCGGCGAGGCCGAAGACCCGCATCATCTCGGCGTCGTCCAGGTCGAAGGTGTAGCGGACTCGTCGCAGGACGTCGTTGTTGTTCATGGCGCTATCCCGGGCGGAGTGGAGCACGGCCTTAGCACGTTCCACGCGATGCTGCCGTGGCGGGCGCGCTCCACCAATGGGGAGTATGGGTCCTGCAGGAGATCCCCATGCCACACCGCGAGTCACATCGAATCCATCACGTGGGCTGGCTGCGCGCAGCCGTGCTGGGCGCCAACGACGGCATCGTGTCCACCGCCAGCCTCATCATGGGTGTGGCCGCCTCGGGCGCGGGCGAGGAGAGCCTGCTCATCACGGGCATGGCGGGGCTCGCCGCAGGCGCCATGTCCATGGCCGCGGGCGAGTACGTGTCGGTCAGCTCGCAGGCGGACACCGAGGCGGCGGACCTGGCGCGCGAGCGCCACGAGCTGGCCACCACGCCGGAGCTCGAGCACCGCGAGCTCACCGGCATCTACGTGGGGCGCGGCTTGGACCAGGCGTTGGCCGAGCAGGTGGCCACCCAGCTCACGGCGCACGACGCCCTCGGTGCTCACGGCCGCGACGAGCTGGGCATCACCAGCGAGGGCGCGGCGCGTCCCGTTCAAGCGGCGTTCGCGTCGGCGGGGACCTTCGCGGTGGGCGCGGCGCTGCCGCTGGCCGTCGCGCTGCTCACCCCGCGTGAGGCCACGCTGTGGGCGGTGGCAGGCAGCTCGCTCTTCTTCTTGGGGGTGCTGGGCGCGCTGTCCGCCAAGGTGGGTGGCGCCCCGGTGGTGAAGGCCACGCTGCGCGTCACGTTCTGGGGAGCGCTGGCCATGGGCATCACCTCGGCGGTGGGCGCGCTCTTCGGCGTGGCGGCGTGAGCGCTTGGCGCAGCAGCGCCTACACTGTGCGCAGACACCCCATGCACCACCTACCCACGCTGACCCTGGTTGTTCTCCTTCTCTCTGGCTGTGGCGCCTCCGCCGCGAGCGAGCCGGGGGCCACCGAGACCCCGCAGCATGCACCGCTGCAGCTCACGTGCGCAGGGGACCCCCCCAACGAGTTCGCCCCGCTGCAGCGCCACTGTGACGTGGACGCCGACTGCGTGGTGGTGCGCCATCGGCTCGACTGCTGCGGCTCGTACACTCAGGTGGGCATCCGCGTGGACGAGCGCGCCGACTTCGACGCGGCGGAGGGGGCCTGCGAGCCCACGGTGGCCATGTGCCGCTGCATGTCGCGGCCCGACGTGGCCAGCGACGGAACGTTCCAGCAGGAAGGGCTCGTGCTGAGCGTGCGCTGCGTGGACCTGGCGTGCGAGACCTCGTTCGGGCCGCCCTGAGGCAGCTCAGGCCCGGCGTGCGAAGAAGTCGGCCACCACGAGCGCGTGCAGCTCGAACGCCAGCGGCACGGGCTGGTGGATCACGGTGCGCTCCAGCACCTCGTGGTTGGGCACGAACGCGGGCAGGTCTTCGGCACGCACGGGCTGCGCTTCGCCGAAGATGAGCAGCGTCCCGCCCGGAGCGCTCAGCACCCGGCGCTCACGGATGCCCTCGGGGTCCACCTGAATTCCGGTCTCCTCGAACAGCTCGCGGGCGGCAGCGGCGCGCCACTCTTCCTCGTGATCGATGAAGCCTCCTGGCAGCGCCAGCTCGCCCCGGTGCGGGGGGATGCCGCGGCGGATGACCAGCAAGCCCGCGTCCACCGGCAAGAGCAAGATGGCCACCGGGCTGGGGCTCAGATACGAGACCATGGTGCAGGCCGTGCAGCGCCGCGGCCACGCCATGCCGGTGGGGAAGGGCGCCCCGCAGAACGAGCAGTGGCTGTGCTTCTGGGGCTTGGTCATCGCAGGAGCGTGCGTGCGTGCCCGCGACGGGTCAACGGCGTTCCCAAGCTTCGCGCGGGGCACTGGGTCTCGCGGGCATGAGACCTTCACGCATGCCTCGCCTCCTGACCGCGCTGTTCCTGCTGTGTGCCGCCTGCGAAGCGTGCGGAGGGGGCCACGCCAACGGCGCTGGGGCGCTGCCCACGGATCTCGCCGGGGCCACGCCCGATGCCCAGACCCGCTTTGCGCGCGGGACCAACCGCTTCGCCTTCGACCTCTTTCGCGGTCGGCCCGCGGGCAACCAGGTGTTCTCGCCGGGCAGCATCTCGCTGGCGCTGGCCATGACCTGGGCGGGCGCGCGGGGGGACACGGCCACCCAGCTGGCCCAGCCCTTCGGCTTCGACGACAGCACGCACGCCGGCGCGGCGGGGCTCATCCACGCCTACAACCAGGGTGGCTCGCCGCTGGCCGTGGCCAACCGCCTGTACGGCGAGCAGACCTACGACCTGCGCGCCGAGTTCCTGGCGCTGGCCCAGGCTCGCTACGCCGCTCCCTTCGAGCGCGTGGACTTCCGCGGCGACAGCGACGGCGTGCGGGTGCAGATCAACGAGTGGGTGGAGGAGCGCACCCACGACCGCATCCAAGACCTGCTGGCGCCTGGGACGGTGACCGACGCCACGAGCCTGGTGCTGGTCAACGCCGCGTACTTCCTGGGCACCTGGGAGCACGCCTTCGAGCATGAAGCCACCCGCCCGGAGGCCTTCCAGGCCAGCGTCACCCACGAGTTCCGGGTGCCCATGATGAACACCCGGCTGGACGCACGCCGTGCCACGGTGGCCGGCGCACGCATCCTCGAGCTGCCATACGAAGGTGACCGCTTCTCCATGGTGTTCGTGCTCCCCGAGGCGCGCCACGGTCTCGCCGAGCTGGAGCGCGGCCTCGACCTCGCCATGTGGGAGAGCTTCATGGCAGCCCTACAGCACGGCGAGGCCATCGTGGCCGTCCCGCGCTTCGAGGTGAAGCTCGAACCCAGCCTGTCCTTGGTGGGAGCGCTCCAGCAGCTGGGCGTGACCAACGCGTTCGACCCCGCGCTAGCGGACTTCACGGGCATGGCCGAGCCGCGCGCTGACCGGGGCCCGTTGGTGGTGGGGAACATCCTGCACCAGGCGTTCCTGCGCGTGGACGAGTCCGGCACCGAGGCCGCTGCAGCCACCGCCGTGGTGGTGGTGGAGGCCGCTGCCCCAGCGCCCCAGCCCATCTTCGTCTTCCGGGCCGACGAGCCATTCCTCTTCGCGCTGCGTGACCGGCAGTCCGGGATGATCCTCTTCCTGGGCCGCGTCACCGACCCACGCTGAGCGCCGGTCGACCCCCGCCACCGGGTGTCTGCCGGGATGGCAGCACACGTCGGAATGGCGGTGTCGGTCCATCATCCTGATGCGCTCATCGCGGCAAACAAGCTGCTTCTGTCCGCATTCTGCGCTGCGCGGGGCGTGGCCCGAAAGGTGCACACGTCTGGGTATCTGAGTGCGAACTCCGATGCCGACGCCATGCCTCACACCTTCGACTCCCATGCCCTCCAGGCGGCGCTACTGGCTAGCACCCACGTCGCGACCATCGTGACCAACGCCGCGGGCGTGATTCAGGTGTTCAACGTGGGCGCCGAGCGGGCGTTCGGCTTCGCGCCCTGCGAGGTGCTGGACAAGGTCACGCCCGCCGCGTTCGCGGACCCCGACGAGCTCGTGGCCCGCGCTCGGCTGCTCAGTGGGCAGCGGGGTGCACGGGTGGAGCCCGGCTTCGAGGCGCTCACGTTCAAGGCCGCCCGCGACGGTGAGGACGTCTTCCCGCTCACCCAAGTTCGCAAGGACGGCAGCCGCTTTCGGGCCGAAGTGAGCGCGCGCGCGCTGCTCGACGCCCAGGGTGACGTGAAGGGCTTCCTCCTGTTCATCACCGGTGCGACGCGAGGGGTGGAGCTTCACGCCACCAACGTCGTCACGCAGCAGCTCAACCTCGCCAACGCCGACTTCCTCTCCAGCATGAGCCACGAGCTGCGCTCGCCGCTGACGGCCATCCTGGGCTTCGCGCAGCTGATGGAGTCGGACTCGCCGAAGCCCACGGCGTCCCAGGGCGAGAGCCTGCGCGAGATTCGCAAGGCGGGCCGGCACCTGCTGCAGATGATCAACGAGATCCTCGACCTCGCGAAGATCGAGTCCGGCAGGCTGTCGCTCTCGCTCGAGCCCGTGTCGCTCGCGACCGTGATGCTGGAGTGCCAAGGCATGACCGAGGCACCCGCGCGAGCGCGCGGGGTTCGCATGGCATTCCCGTTGTTGACCACGCCCTGCTTCGTGCGGGTGGACAGCACGCGGCTGAAGCAGGTGCTGATGAACCTGCTGACGAACGCCATCCAGTACAACCGTCCCGAGGGCACGGTGACGGTGCGCTGTGACGTCAGCACTCCGGGGCGCGTGCGCGTCAGCATCGCGGACCAGGGCCCCGGGCTCACGCCCGAGCAGCTGGTGCAGCTCTTCCAGCCGTTCCATCGCGTGGGCCGCGAGGCCAGCGGTCAAGAGGGCACGGGCCTGGGGCTCGCGGTGGCCCGGCAGCTCCTCGAACTCATGGGCGGCGCCATGGGGGTGGACAGCGTGGTGGGCTCCGGCAGCGTGTTCTGGTTCGAGGTGAACACCAGCGTCGAGCCGGAGGCCGCGTTGCGGTGATGCCATGATCTCCAACACCGACTTCCACGGCGCGAAGATCCTGATCGCCCACCACCTCGAGACCAACGTGCGCCTGCTGGACCGGTTGCTGCGCCGCGATGGCTACTCGTCGGTCATGTCCACGCGCAACCCATACGAGATCTGTGCGCTGCACGCCGAGCATCAGTACGACCTGATCCTGCTGGACTTGATGATGCCGGGCCTGGACGGCTTCGCGGTGCTCGCGGCCCTCGGCGCGCTGCCCGCCGGCAGCGATGTGCCCGTGTTGGTGATCACCACGCAGCCGGACCAGATGCTGCGAGCCCTGCGCGCTGGCGCCAAGGACTTCGTGAGCATGCCCTTCGACCTCGTGGAGGTGCTCACGCGCGTGCACAACATGCTCGAGGTGCGGCTTCAGTACATGGAGACCAAGCGCCTCTACGACCAGATCGTCGCCGACCAGGAGCTGCATCGCATCCTCGAGGTGGAGCTCCAAGAGGCGAAGGAGAACGCCGAGGCCGCCAACCGCTCGAAGAGCATCTTCTTGGCCACCATGAGCCACGAGATTCGGACGCCCATGCACGGCGTGCTGGGCATGCTGGAGCTGCTGGGGCTCACGCGCTTGGACACGTCGCAGGCCGCGATGTTGGACGTGGTGCGCGAGTCTGGCGCCACGCTCCACCGCATCATCGACGACATCCTCGACTTCTCGAAGATGGAGGCCGGCAAGCTGGCCGTGCTGCCCGAGCCCGCCAGCGTTGCCGCGGCGGTCGACGCCGTCATTGGCATCTACTCCGGGAACGCGCGCAGCCAGGGCGTCGCGCTGCGCTGCTGCGTGGACCCCAACATCCGCCCGGCGCACTTGGTGGACCCCACGCGCCTGCGGCAGATCCTCAACAACTTGGTGAGCAACGCCCTCAAATTCACGTCGAGCGGGTCCATCGAGCTCCGTGCGGAGAGCATCGGCCAAGGAGACGACGTGGAGCGCGTGCGCTTCTCCGTGAGCGACACCGGCATCGGCATCTCGACCGAAGACCAGGCCCGCTTGTTCCAGCCGTTCGTCCAGGCCGCCAGTCAGACCGCCACGCGCTTCGGCGGAACGGGCCTCGGGCTCACCATCTGTCAGACGCTGGCCGGCATGATGGGCAGCTCCATCGACATGGTGAGCGAGCTGGGCGTGGGCACCACCATGAGCCTCGAGCTGACGCTGCCCTTCGCGGACGAAGGCGCCATCGCCGCACCCAAGTCCACGACCCATGCCTCGCAGGCAAACCGCGTCTCGGATCGGCCGCGTGCGGCGCCGGATCTCTCGCAGGCCGAGCGGGATGGCACCCTGATCCTGGTCGCCGACGACCACCCCATCAACCGTCAGCTGCTCATCCGTCAGGTGAACACGCTGGGCTACGCGGCCGAGAGCGTGGCCACCGGGGCCGAGGCGCTCGCCGGTTGGGAGACCGGGCGATACGGGCTGATCATCACCGACTGCAACATGCCGGAGATGAGCGGCTATGACCTGACGCGCAGCGTTCGCGCGCAGGAGGCCGCCCTCGGCAAGGCGCGCACGCCCATCGTGGCCTGCACGGCGAACGCGCTCGGCGACGCCGAGGCCATCTGCCTCGCCGCGGGCATGGACTCCTATCTCGCGAAGCCCATTGATCTCGAGGGGCTGTCGGTGGTGCTGGCGCAGTGGCTGCCCCTCACCCAGCCAGACGTCCCCATCGACCCCAGCGTGCTGGCCGAGATCACGGGCGGCAACTGCGAACTCTCGCGCGGCCTGCTCGCTGAGCTCCAACGCGCGAACGCCGAGGACGCGGCGGTGTTGCTGGAGGCCGTGGGCGCGGGGGACGTGGCTCGCGTTGCGTCGGCGTCCCACCGCATGCTGGGTGCCAGCCGCATGGTGGGCGCCAACTCCTTTGCGCGCGTCTGCGAACAGCTCGAGCGGGCTGGGCGAGCTGCGGACTGGAGCACGATCGAGGTGACCCTCGGGACGTTCCACCGTGAGATCGAGCGCCTCGACTCCTACTGTACGGAGGCCTCGTGCTGCTCCGCGACGTGAGCGTGCTGGCCGTGGAGGACCATGCGTTCCAGCGCAGCGTGCTGCTGGCCATGCTGAACGCGCTTGGCGCGAAGCATGTCTCCATGGCGGTCGATGGAGCATCCGCGCTAGAGCACCTCGCCCGGTCCACCGTGGAGCCCGACATCATCATCAGTGACCTCGACATGCCCGGCATGGACGGAATGGAGTTCGTGCGTCACCTCGGAGCGTCGAAGCGGCGGGTGCCCGTCATCCTCGCGAGCGCGGTAGAGACCTCGCTCCTGGCTTCGGTCGAGACCATGACGCGCGCCTATGGCGTGAACATCATCGGCGTCATCGAGAAGCCCATCACCCCCGCCAAGCTGGCGGACGTGCTGAAGCGGCACGCAGCCAACATGGCGTCGCGCAAGCGCACGGGCCCCGGGGTCCACATGTTCAGCCTGGACGAGATCGAGGCAGGACTCGGGAACGACGAGTTCGAGCCCTACTTTCAGCCCAAGGTGGACCTCCAGACCGGGGCGCTCCGTGGTGCCGAGGCGCTGGCGCGCTGGCGCCATCCCATGGATGGAATCGTGCCGCCGCTGGCGTTCATCGAGCGTCTGGAGGGGAGCAAGCTGATCGACGAGCTCACGTGGATCATCCTGCGCAAGTCAGCCGCCTTCTGTCAGAACCTGCGCGACGCGAGCGGCCTGGATCTCAGCGTGTCGGTCAACCTCTCGGTCAAGTCGCTGGCCGATGTGCACCTGGCCGACCGCGTCACCGAGGTGGTCCGGAGGCAGGGGCTCGACCCGCGGCACATGATCCTGGAGGTGACCGAGTCCGCCACCACCACGGAGGTGGGCCACGTGCTCGAGAACCTGTCGCGACTGCGAATGAAGGGCTTCGGCCTGTCCATCGACGACTACGGCACCGGCTATTCGTCCATGCAGCAGCTCACGCGCATTGCCTTCACCGAGCTGAAGGTGGACCAGTCGTTCGTGGCCAACGCCCCACGCCACGCGGCGGCGCGGGTGGTGCTCGAGTCCAGCCTCGACATGGCCCGCAAGCTCAACATCGCGTCCGTGGCCGAGGGCATCGAGTCCCAGGACGACTGGGACCTCCTGCGCGGCCTGGGCTGTGAGGTGGGTCAGGGCTACTTCATCGCGCGGCCCATGGAAGCCGGAGCGTTCAAGCGCTGGACCATGGCGCGTGGGGCAGTCGCCAGCGCCGGCGCCTGAACAGCAAGAAACATAGACTGTAGTCCAAAAATAGACCATAGTTCACGTTGTGAGCGTCGTCGGCCTGCGTGAACGAAAGAAGCTCGAGCTGCGTGAGCGGCTGTGCGACGAAGCGCGCCGGCTGTTCGCAGCGCAGGACAGCGCAGCGGTCTCGGTGGACGTCATCGCCCAGGCGGCGGGGGTCTCGCGGGCCACGTTCTTCAACTACTTCCCGTCCAAGGGGGCGCTGCTGGACGAGCTGGCGGGCCACATGACCGACCGGCTGCGGCGCTACCTGGAGGAAGAGCGCGCGCTCGGCCAGCCGCTCGAGGCCACGCTGGTGCACTGGTTCGCGCGCTCGGTGGCCACCATTCGGCGCTCCGAGTCGCTCACGCGGCTGCTGTTCGGGCGCGCGTTTGCGGGCGCCGAAGAGAACGAGCTGCGCGCCACGCAGATGGCGGCGGTGCACCGCGCCTACGAGGGGCTGGTGGCAGACGCGCAGGCCCGCGGTGAGGTGGACGCGCGCGCCGACGTGGCGTTCCACGCCGAGATGCTGGCGGGGTCCATGACCATGCTGCTGAACAACTGGTTCAACGACCGGGCGTACCCGCTCGAGGCGCGCGCGGAGCAGACCGCCCGCTTCGTGGCCGCCGCCATGATGGCGGACCGTGTGCCGCGCGCGAAGCCCGCACGCGCGCCCCGCAAGAAGGAGACACATGCCCGCATTCGCACACGCTGAACAGAACAGCGCGTTTCCTGGCTATCCACGCGGGTGGTTCGTGGTCGCGCTGTCCGACGAGGTCACCGCCGGAGCGCCGCACGCCATGCGCTACTTCGGGCGAGACCTCATTGCCTTTCGTGACGCAGCGGGCGCCGCGGTGGTGTTGGACGCCTACTGCCCGCACCTCGGGGCGCACCTCGGCCAAGGCACCGTGGAGGACGGCTGCATCCGCTGTCCGTTCCATGCGTGGAAGTTCGACGGCGCGGGGGACTGCGTGGAGGTGCCCTACGCCACGCGCCTCCCCAAGCGCGCGGCGCTCGGCAGCCACCGCGTGGTAGAGCGCAACGGCTTCGTGTTCGTGCACTACGACCCGCGCGGCCGCGAGCCCGAGTACGACATCCCGGTCGTCCCGCAGTACGGCCACCCCGAGTGGACCGCCTGGCAGCACGGCAAGCTGCGCCTCCGCACGCACTCGCGCGAGATCCTCGAGAACGTGGTGGACGTGGCGCACTTCAAGCCCGTGCACAAGAACGACCCGGCCGAGTTCGTGAACGAGTTCGTGGGGCACAAGGCCATCCAGCGCTCCGAGGGGCGCGGCATGGGCCAGCACGCCAGCACCGGCTACACGCTCGAGGCCGTCTACCACGGGCCCTCGTTCCAGATCACCGACATGCACTCGGTGGTGGAGACCGTGCTCTACAACACGCACACCATGGTGGACGAAGAGCACGTGGACCTGCGCTTCGGCCTGATGATGCAGCCCGGGAGCCAGGGCACGCGCTTCTCCGAGGACTACGTGCGGGAGTACGTGAGCGTGGTCATGCACGGCTTCCGCCAAGACGCGCGCATCTGGGAGCACAAGCGCTGGCGCGACAAGCCCACGCTGTGCGACGGCGATGGGCCCATCATGCAGCTGCGTGCGTGGTACGCGCAGTACTTCGACTGAGCGTGCGGGGGTGGGCACCTCGGCTCACGCCAGCGGGTACTTGCGCAGGTAGTAGCGGAGCTGGTGGTAGGCCAGCCCCAGGGCTCGCGCGGCCTCGGCGCCGTTTCCGTGCGCAGCCGTCATGGCCTCGTGGATGAGCGCTCGCTCGAGTTCCTCGACGCGCTGGCGGAAGCTCCCTGCGGTGGTGCTGCGTGGCGGGCCCAGCTCGCCGATGTCTTCGGCGGTGAGGGCGTGCGTGGTGTCCCGATACACCGCGCGCTCGATGACCGTGCGCAGCTCGCGCACGTTTCCGGGGAAGGCGTAGTGGCGCAGCGCCTCGAGTCCATCCTCGGTGAGCACCTTGCCGTGGAAGGCGGGCACCTCGCTCATGAAGCGCTCGAAGAAGTGCCGCGCCAGCACGTCGATGTCGCCCGGCCGCTCGCGCAGCGGGGGCACGTGGATCACCTCGAACGCCAGGCGGTCGTAGAGGTCCGGCAAGAACGTCCCATCGCCCATGCGCGCGCGCAGGTCGGCGTTGGTGGCCGCCACCACCCGCACGCTCACGCTGCGCTCGGCTTGGCCGCCCACGCGCAGGAAGGTCCCGTACTCGACCGCGCGCAGGATCTTGCGCTGGAAGGGCAGGGACATGTGCCCGATCTCGTCCAGGAACAGCGTGCCCTGGTTGGCCAGCTCGAACTTGCCCAGGCTGGGCTTGTGCGCGCCGGTGAATGCGCCGCGCTCGTGTCCGAAGAGCTCCGCCTCGAGCAGCTCGTCCGTGAAGCAGGCGCAGTTCACGGCCACGAAGGGGCCAGAGCGCCCAGAGGCGTCGTGCAGCGCCTTGGCGACCAGTTCCTTGCCGGTGCCGCGCTCACCCAGCACCAGCACCGGGCGCGGGATGGGCGCCACCTTCGCGATGCGCGCCACCATGGCCAGCACGGGTGGCGACTCGCCCACGATGGCGAAGCGGCGCTGCACGTCGAGCCGGAGCGAGCGGTTTTCCAGCACCGTGCGCAGCAACGGGCGCATCTTGGCCAGCAACGTCGCGGTCCGCTCGGGGAGCTGACTCCCGCGCACGAGGATGTCGTTGGCGCCAGCTTCGACCAGCGCATGGGCCACCGCCACGGTGCCGGCCTCGGCGGTCACCACGATCGGAACGCGCGTGTCCCGGGCGCGGATGGAGGCCAGGAGGTCGAGCCCACCCGCGTGCCCATCCCCGGCTTCGGCGTCGAAGACCAGCAGGTCGCACGCCGCCAGTTGGTGGAGGTCGAACGCCCCGCCGTGCCGATGCTCCACCGCCAGGTCCGAGCCGCCGACCTCGCGCAGGGCGTCGACCAGCGGGCCGAGCACCGGGGGGGCGGTGTCCAGGACGAGCACGTGGCTGGGCATGGTGTGACTTTGTCTCATGCGCTGAGGATTTTCACCATCGAGCGGAGGGGCGGTGACGTCGATTCGCTGAGGAAACGCGCTGGCACGAAGCTTCCATAGGGTCCGCGCGTGGAACCCCTCAGCCCTGAACTCATGTTGGACGTGCTCCACGTCTCCGTGCTCGCCTTCGGAGTCGTGCTCTGCCTATCCGTGAGCAGCACGTTGCTGCGGCGGGTGAGGCTCCACCGTCCGGAGGGACGCACGTGGCGGGGGTCCATCGGCACCGTGGTCCTCGCCATCCCGGAGCACGGCGTCGGCGCCGTGCGGGTGGCAGGTCCGTTCGGCGTAACCGTCGTGCCTGCGCGCGGTATCCACCACGAGGGTGTCTCGTGGGGGGCCCGCGTCCTGATCGTCGACCTCACGGGCCGAGTGGCCGAGGTCTGCAGCTATCCAGAAGGAGAATGAGTCGTGCTCGTCCACAGCTTGATCATCGTGTTCGTGGGTCTCGCCCTCGGAGCCCTGCTCGCGGCGCGCTGCTACCACCGCGTCGGTCCCAACCAGGTGTTGATCGTCTCCGGGCGCCGCGCGGTCTACACGCACGCCACCACGGGGGCGCACATCACGCATCAGTTCCAGGTGCTGCACGGCGGCGGCACCTTCGTCGTCCCCCTCAAGGAGAAGGTGGACGTGATGTCCGTCGAGCTCATGACGCTCGACATCCGGACGCCCGAGTTCTTCACCAAGTACGGCGTGCCCATCGTGGTGGACGGCGTCGCTCAGATCAAAGTGCTCAGCGACGACCCGCTCTCCACGGCGCTCGCCGCCGAGATGTTCCTGGGCAAGTCCCGCAACGAGATGAACGACATCGCTCATCAGATGATGCAGGGTCACCTGCGCGCCGTGATCAGCACGCTGCCCTTCGAGGAGATCCACGCCAACCCCGAGTCGTTCGCCCAGACGGTGCAGCGCCTCACCAGCGCGGACCTCGCCAACATGGGCATCGGCGTGGTGAGCTTCACCATCCGTGAGGTGCGCGACCCGTCGGGGTTCTTGTTGGAGCTCGGTAAGCCTCAGCTGGCCGTGGTGCAGAAGGACGCTCAGCTCGGGCAGGCACGCGCGCGGCGCGACGCCCTGATTGGCACCGCCGACGCCGAGCAGGAGTCTTCCGATGC